>WTHB01000123.1 GCA_011523305.1 Planctomycetaceae bacterium
CCATCCAGCTGCCCCCCGACGGCAATCCAATTCTGCTGCTGGCTGACGCCCAGACGATCGGGGGCTATCCCGTGCTCGGGCAGGTAATCGCCGCTGATCTTCCGCTTGCCGGACAGATACGTCCGGGCGAGGGCGTTCGGTTCGAGCCCACCTCCATCCCCAGGGCCCACCGCCTCCTCCGGGTGCAGCAGGACATGCTGGAAACGGCTTGGCGGGGCATCGCCACGCATCTCCGTCCCCTGCGAGCCGCCACATCATGACACTGCGCCGCACCATTGACCTCAACTGCGATCTGGGCGAAGGAGCTGGCAACGACCCGGTTGTGATGCCACTGATCAGTTCAGCCAATATCGCCAGCGGCGGCCATGCGGGAACGAGCCAGACGATCGCGGCAGCTGTCGCGCTCGCCCGCGACCACGGCGTTGCCATCGGCTGCCACCCTGGGCATACCGACGCAACCGGCTTCGGCCGCAGGCCACTGCCAATCACTCCGCCCGCAGCAGCTGAACTCATCGCCGAGCAGCTTTCGCGCTGCGCCGCCATTGCCCGCGATGACCTCAGGCACGTGAAACTCCATGGGGCCCTCTACCATCAAGTTGGCAGGGATGAAGCCCTGGCCATCGCGGTCAGCCGTCGGCTGCAAACTGACTGGCCGCACCTGACGCTCTTCGCGGCGGCTGGCAGCTGCCTGGCAGAGATCGCCACTCGCGTCGGATTAAAGGTAGCTGCCGAAGCCTTCGCCGACCGCACGTATGACGCCAGCGGCGGCCTTGTTCCCCGCAGCACCGCTGGTGCCGTGATTGCCTGTTCGACTACAGCAGCGGATCAGGCTGTGGAAATCGTGACTCGGAACCAGGTCACCGCGCTCAACGGCATCCCTCTTCCGATTCGAGCCGACACACTCTGCGTGCATGGCGATGGCCCGTCCCCCGTCGCCCACCTGCGGGCGATTCGGGCCGCCCTGGCCGACGCTGGCATTGCGGTCAGCAGCCCCTGGCTACAGGCAGAATCATGACAAACGACGTCTTTCGCCTGCTTGAAGACTTTTTCCCAGCGTTCTTCACGCTGCTGTTTTTCCTCCAGACGCAGTGGCTTTCATTCCTTGCTGGCATGGCCTGGGGATATGCCCCAGGGAATTCGTCTCGCAACACGTTCCGCCGTGGGCTCCTCATTGCGAGCCTCCTCGCTCTTCAAGCAACTGGCTGCTGTCTCTTGATTTCCCAAATGTATTGCGGCCAAACCGCAAACACGATCCTTCAGAGCGCAGGAGGGCTCTGCCTGTTCTGCCTCGGCGGCTTCACTGGCCGCTACCTCACTGCATCACTCACACCACGATGGCTGATCCTCATTACTATCGGAGGAGGAACTGCCCTGTTTGGCTGGCAAATTGCACTTACTCTCAGCTACTTAAGCATGGAAAAATTTATGATGTTCACACTGCCACTTTTTGCTGCATCTACCGCGACAGCAATAATCCAAGTTTCGCTTTTTTTCTACGACAGGGCCTATAACAGATCTTTTTCGGCAGGCTATCGTCATCTCACGCTTATTTTGATCGGCTTGGCACATCTCATGTTCACAACGATTGCCACATTCAGCACTGCCATAGGCTTCGATTGTGGCATCTAGCCCTCGTGGCAAGCTCAATGCATTGCCAGCAGCACCCACAGATCAAGCAACATCCAAAGCTATCTTTCCTTGCCGCTACCATTCGGTCTACCTTGGATCGTTGAGTGATGCTTCTGGCGTCTCTAGCGAATCGCAACCTTAAATGTTGGAATTTCCTCGTTCTGTCTGAGAGGCACGAGCCCAGCGGACCAGCGAATGCCATTGAGAATGACCCGCATCGAAGCTGAACCCCCGAAGTCCGCTGCATGGCCCAGCGATGTCCCGAATACACGCGCTCCATACTTATTCGTCCATGCCCAAGCGACAATATCTGTTGCGGTCTGCGGAAGATAGAACGTGCCAAATGGACCCTCTATCAACCGCGGCGCGTCCCGTTTCCCAGTCCCTAGAACCAAGGGGATGCATCCTGGCTGAAGTGCTGTGAGGTACAAGGAGCCGCTACTCACAAAGGAATTATTCTCCAAGCCGGTCAGTATCGGATGCTTGCTTTGAGATGGCACCATTCGGCATTCGGTTGCCCCAGTCTGATGGGCTACATAACGGGTACCGAGCACGTCCCGACCAAATTTTGCATTCCATTCAAACCGTGGGTGACTCTTCGGATAGCGGAAGGCGTGAGTACTCGTCCGCAAGCCAACAACAGGGCGTCCCGAAAGCACATACCGTTCAACGACTGCAAATTGCTCATCACTCAGCGCCAAAAAACGCATGAAAAAAATTGCGATATCTGCTTGGTCAAGTGCCTCAAGCCCTCTAATCCCAGAGCCGTTCGCATTATCTTCCGGATCACCTTCAGGAAGAAGGACAGTTACCGAAAACCCAATACGCCCCAACACGGTGGCCAACTGTGGCATCGTTCGCTCAGGCGAATAATGGTGCGTACCAACAACTATGACGACATGCGGTTCCGTCGCCACAGCGTTATCGGAAAATGAGATATTCGCTGTTATAAAACAACTTGCCAAGGCCAAATGACGCAGGAGTCGGCAACCCCCACCGCATGAAAGGAAGCACCCTATACCCGCACTCCCGAGTGGAAAATTCATCATGCACACTCGCCTTTACCCCAAAGCCCTTATCGATATGTCCACAATTCACGGAGTCGCCACCGAACCAGTCCACCAAACTATTTTCTGACGAAACCAAGGCAGGCCAGCCAAGTGATATTCCGCTCGGCCCAATCCGCAGTGGAAACGACCTCTCAGCCTGTGTTTTCGGGGACGCTAATCAACCGCCGAGCCCTTGAGGGCTCGCCTAACGTCCTACCACCGGAACGTCTTCGCCCATGCGACAGGCCTTAGCGACCCGTCTGGTCACTGCCTGCTCCCTCCTGCTACCGGACAGATCTTGAAAACGAAGGCATGGTCCAACCCTCGTTCTGTGGGGAACTTGAGATGCAATCCCTCCGCGTCACGCCTCCACTCCACCCTCGAGTCACTACCGAGTAGCTCGACCGAAGCGATCTGCCCAAAAGCTTCGGCGGTCGTGCTAAGACTCTTCACTGTCACTTCTTTCTGCGGTTTATCAAGGATGATCACATACAGAAACTCATCTTTTTTTGTGAAACGGATATCTGCAGCCGTAAATCTCTTGTCATTTTTTTCCGTGAGATGTCCTGTGGTGGTCTTCGTCGGCCCCTCTCCGAATGTATCCCAATAGGTCGTGCCGTAGATAGCCTCGCCATTCACTCGCAGCCAATCTCCGATGCCGCCCAAGATTTCCCTGTCCTCCGCCGGTATTGTTCCATCGGCACGAGGTCCGACATTCAACAAAAGGCACCCATTTTTGGAAACAATATCAACAAGGTCGTCGACGAGCCTGTTGACTTTTTTGTATTTCTGATTGCTCGTGTACCCCCACGAACTACTGCTGACTGCGGTATCAGTTTGCCAAAAGGGCACCCGAATGGCGTCCATCTTCGATCGCTCAAGATCCAGCACCGCCGCCTTCTCCGGAAAGGCGTTCCACTTGTAATTAATTACACCGAGGTGGCCGCCTCGCTTCAGGGAAGCGTTGTAATAGTACGCAGCGAATTTTTGTAGATCCGGTGCGTAATGATTCTCCTCAAAACCAACGTCACGCCGTGCAATGCCAAAGTCAAACCAAACAAGATCTGGATGAAACTTATCGACAAGCTCACATGTTCGTGCAAGCCAGTCATCTTTGAACTGCTGATCCTGCGGCTCAAACCGCTTCTGGTAGTCGGCCGCATCATCCTTGAACATGAACGGAAGCGGGCGCCCATACAGCCCTGCATATTTCGGATCAGCATTATCAAAGCTGGGGCTTCTGACAAAATATTTCCAGTTAAAAGCCCGGTGGCTACTCACCCCAAATCTCATCCCGCGGGAACGAACGGCTGTGGCCAAGGCTGCAATGATGTCACGCTTTGGCCCCATCTCGCTGGCATCCCATTGGGTAAAACTGCAGGCGTACATCGGAAATCCGTCATGATGCTCAGCCACGGGGACCACGTACTTCGCGCCAGCGGCTGCAAATAGTTTCGCCCAAGCATCGGGATCAAATTTCTCCGCCTTAAACCTGGGGATGAAATCTTTGTAGCCAAATACAGATTGGTCCCCAAACGTCTCCCTGTGATATTTGTAAAAATTTTCGCCTCGCCGCTTGGCATCGATATACATTTGCCGTGGGTACCACTCACTGCCATAAGCCGGAACGCTATACGGCCCCCAGTGCACAAAAATCCCAAATTTTGCATCCTTGTACCACTGCGGCACCTTGTAGTGCTCCAATGATTTCCACGATGCGCGAAAAGGACCAGCCTCGACAACCCTGTCAACCTTACTTAGAGAGTCTGCTACTCGCGGATGTGGAGCCAATGGGTCTGCTGCATGAACAAACAAACAGCCTATCGCCATGAGACTCGTGGAGAAGCTCAACATTGCAACCGAATCGTGTCGAAACAGACATTCTTTTGAATGAACAGTGGAGCTTTGCATTGCTGCTATTCTTGCCTGTAGCTGACAGGATTGGATCGACTCGTTAGTTTTGAACTCCAGCCTTGCCGATCAGCTCACTAGTGGCCGAATGACCTTCCCACCAAACTGAGAGAGTTGTTTGTACCTGCCGGCGTGGAAGTAGGTCAGCTTGTTGTCATCTAATCCCAACAAATGCAACAAGGTGACATGCAGGTCCCGGATAGGATGCACTTCTTCTACTGCAGACTTTCCAAACTCATCGGTTGCTCCTACGACACCAGGCCTTACGCCACCGCCTGCGAGAAGCATCGTCATCGCCATATTGTTATGACCCCGCCCAAGCGAATAGACACCACCGCGTTTGTTGTTGTCAGGGGTCCTCCCGAATTCTCCAGTCCAAATCACTAGGGTATCCTCGAGCAAGCCTCGATCCTTGAGATCTCGGATCAGACCGGCCATTGGCTTGTCAACACTTTTGATTCGGGCGGTATGCCCCCGCTCAAGGTAATCGTGACTGTCCCACCCACCACTGAAGACTTGAACGAAGCGAACACCGTTCTCTACCAAACGTCGGGCCAGAAGGCACTGGCGACCAAATCCATCCGTGCTGGGCTCATCAATGCCGTACATCGAGAGGGTCTTCGCTGACTCCTTCGAAATATCGATGATGTCCGGTATTTCTGCCTGCATGCGAAATGCAAGTTCGTAATCTGCAATCCGCGCAGCGAGCCTTGCATCAGTTCCACTGAGCGTTTCGATGTGCTGCTGATTGAGAAAACTGAGTTCTTCAATCATTCTTCGCTGAAGCGCCCGACCCCGATACTGGGGAGTCTTTAGATCGAGAATGGGAGAACCCTCGGGCCGGAGCCTTGTGCCCTGGAAATACGGTGGCATAAAGCCACTTGACCAGTTGGTGCTTCCGCCCTGCGGCAAAGCCGCCTCAGTCATCACAACAAAGGCCGGTAGGTTTTGATTTTCAGTCCCAAGCCCATAGGCCAACCATGAACCCAGCGCCGGATCTCCTCCAAGCCGGCTCCCCGTATTCATATGGAAGAGCGCCTCGGGGTGATTGAGCGACTCAGCCTGGCAACCACGATAATTACATAGCTCATTCGCTACATACGGATCAGCAAGATGGTGCCACTGGTCACACATTTCCAGACCCGTGTCACCAACCTTGCGAAACTTGAACGGACTGCCGACGAAAAACTTAAAGCCCTTCTCCAGTCCGCCAACGAGCTTGGACTCTTGTTTGTGGAGCCGCCGGAGCTCCGGCTTCGGGTCGAAGGTGTCCATGTGCCCCGGACCACCCTCCATAAAAAGCATGATGACTCGTTTTGCGCGTGGCGGCAGCATCGGAGCTCGCTCAGCCAACGGGTTACCCGATGAACTAGGCTCCGCCTGAAGAAGCTGGCTTAACGCGACAGGACCCAGCGTTGCACCGAGGCTCAACAAGAAATTCCTGCGATTTTCAACGATCATGCCCTCAGCCTCAGTTCACAAAGAGAAATTCATTCGTATTCATCAGCAAAAGACAAAGGTTTGCGACAGCTCGCTCTCGGCCATTCAAGTCTTCAATCACCTCATCGGCTTGATAGTTCACGAAGGCTGGCAGAATCTCCGTGTACTCGAATGACTCACCACTGAATTCTTCCACCAGAGACCGAGTTATTTGGGCAGGGTATTTCGGCCGATGCGCCTGAACATCAAGTCCCACGGCGGCATCACGACAAAAAACAAGCAAGCGGTCTCGCTCCTCAGATGTCGCCTGCCTGCCAAGTACAGCAACAAAGGCCGCATCGATCACCTCATCTAGCCGACTACTTGCTTCGTTAAGCTGGCTCGCCAAAGCTACTGCACGCGCAAGCATGAAGTCGCTATTCAATAGTGTTAGAGCTTGCGGCGTGAGAGTAGCGGAGTCTCGCAGCTCACACGACTCATTAGGATTTGGCTGATTAAACAATTCCATGAACGGATCACTTTGGCCGCGGCATTGGTAGGCATAGACCGACCTTCGATTCCGCTCACTTGGAGTTGTCGACGGCTGATATGCTGGGGCTAAAGAGAACTGAATCATTCGAGGCTGCAGTGCAACTTCCATATTGATCTCAGGAAACACTGGCACTCCGCCCCTACTGTGCACCAACTCACCGGTTACCTGTAGCAACGAGTCACGAATTTCTTCCGCCGTCAGACGTCTACGACGAAAGTGTGCAAGCAGCTTGTTATCTGGGTCGGCTTCAACCACAGCCGAATCCACCGGACCCGTAGAACGGCGATACGCGGCGGACAAGACAATTTCCCGATGAAGCGACTTAAGGCTCCAGCCCTGTTCGACGAGCCGGCCCGCAAGGTAATCCAACAACTCCGGATGCGTCGGCTTCCCGCCTTTCCCACCAAAATTATTCGAGTTTTCAGCAAGCCCAACACCAAAATGAAACTGCCAGACTCGATTAACGATGCTTCGCGTCGCCAGAGGGTTTTCTGGTGAAGCGATCCAGTTCGCAAGCATTGTGCGACGGCCCCGATACTTGCTTGAAATTAGATATGGGTCTTCCGGTTCCGTACGAACAGCATGAGAAACCGCGCTGAGAACACCGGGCTTTACAAGATCACCGGGTGCCGTCAAAGCCCCACCCGCGAGAATGCAGACCTCAACCCCTTCGCCATCACCTGCAGCATTCCTGAAAATACGGAGTTTTTTTGCAGCGGTAAGTTTTTTCGGAATCGTCGAAGATGTGAACACACTTTGAGCCAATGGCTGATACCGCTCAAGCCGACGCTCCCAGATCCATTCGTCTTGTTCTCGAACCTTCAAACGCCCAGTTTCAACCGTCGTCAGCCCCACATGTCGCGGCGGCTTCATTTCATCATTATCGGCTCGTCGGTCCTTCTCTGACTTGTACGGAAGACCATGCTGCTCGTACCAAACTCGGGCTGCAGATTCTCGCTTATCTACCAGTTGCTGCTTACGCTCACGCGCGAAATCAAGCATTTGCTGAACCAACTTGCGCCCATCTTCGAATCGCTCTTGACTCTCCTGACCCAAGAAACGTACCGGACGTTCGGCAGCAAATGTAGTAGAGAACGCCGAGTAAATTCGGTAATAGTCCCGCGTTGGAATTGGGTCAAATTTGTGGTCGTGGCACTTGCAGCATCGAAGCGTCTGCGAAAGAAATGCCTGCCCCGTAATGTTCACCAAATCATCAAGATAAATCTGTCTTGCCTCATCGGGCTCGACCATTGCGTTATCCCACGGACCAAGCCGAAGAAAACCTGTGGCCACTAGCCACTCTGCTTCCTGCTCAGTGTAGTCACCAGACTTTTCCAAACTGCGAAGTGCTGACTCAAGTTTTTCGCCGGCTAAACCCGAGTTGGAAAGACGTCGCCGCGCAGCCTCCTCAGCAAGCTCATCGCCTGCGAGCTGCTCTCGAACAAAATGATCGTAAGGCTTGTCTTGATTAAACGATCGAATGACGTAGTCCCGGTACCGCCACATATTTGAGCGTTCATAGTCATTACTCATTCCACCCGTGTCGGCGTACCGACTGATATCCAGCCAGTGCCTCGCCCAGTGTTCGCCGTAGCGCGGGCTGGCAAGCAATCGATCGACGAGTTCACGATAGGACGTCTCTGGCTCTCGACTATACGCCAGCACAAACTCATCAACCTCTGCTTTGGTCGGAGGAAGCCCAGTTAAGTCATACGACAGACGCCGAATGAGGTCTGACGGGCCAGCGATTGGATTTGGAGCAATGCCTACTTCCTCGAGCTTTCGGTTTATAAAAAAGTCAATCTCACTTCCTGACTCCACACCATTCGGCACGAGCGTGCCAGACTGCCTGAGCGGAAGAAAGGCCCAAACGTCTTCTTTCTTATAGGGACGTGTTGTCCACTCAGTGGTCGTGCCGCCACTCGTCGCAACTTGGAGAAGATCACCTCCTCGCGACTTCTCCTGTTCAGCAAAACGTATTTTCTCTCGCTCGGCCGCATCCGGCCACGGAGCACCTGCAGCGATCCATTGCCTTATGGCATCAATTTGCGCATTCGATAACCGCTCACTCTCCTTTGGGGGCATTTCCAAGCCGTCCCATTCGACGGCAGCCAACAGTGAGCCTTGCTGAGGATCCCCCGGGACAATAGCCGCCTCACCAGATTCTCCCCCCGAACAAAGATCTTCGAGGGACGTCATTGTCAGGCCACCCTCTACCCTGTCACCTTCGCCATGACAGCCGAAGCAACGCGCCTGAAACAGCGGCAAGATCTCAGTGACAAAAATAATGCTTTGCTCAGACTTTTGAGTTGTGGCCTCACTCGCATAAAGGCTGATGCCTCTAAGCATCATTACCACAATCACAACCCCAACAGCCCGGGCATTCCGAATCGGGTGCACGTTCATAAACAGTTGGCGCTCGGCGGGACTAAAACTTTGCTGAAGCATTACGCGGGACATCCTGACTCGCAATAATCGAACATCTCATTATTTCAACCTGGATCTGCCTCAGAAACAGCCAACAACCAAAACCTCATGCCAAAAACTTTAGCCGCAGTACCTTCAGTCAACCATACAAAAAAAGTGGGATTATCGCCTTATTTTAGGCGTAAGCATCATTTTTATGCGACATTCCTCATACCACGAAACTGGTTAGACGCCTTGACTCGGGGCCTGTTGAAAGCAGAAGGAGCAAGCAATGCGATTGGGAACATGTCTTGTCGGCTGGTGCTTGATTGCAATGACCACCGCATACGCGTCCGAAAAACGACCCAATATTCTCTTCATCATGTCGGATGACCACGCCGCACATGCCATCTCGGCATATGGGGGTCGCCTCGCAAAAATCGCACCAACCCCACATCTCGACCGGATTGCGAACGAAGGGGCCCGCTTCACCAATGCCTTCTGCACGAACTCAATCTGCTCTCCATCTCGAGCCTGCATCCTCACAGGTCAATACAACCACGTAAACGGAGCGTTTGATCTCGATGGCAGGGTGGATCCAGGCAAGCAAATGCTGGCACTCGCCATGAGGTCTGCGGGCTACCACACCGCGATGATCGGCAAATGGCACCTGAAGGCTGAGCCTGCAGATTTCGAGCACTACTGTGTGCTACCCGGCCAAGGTCAGTACCACAGCCCCAGTTTTCGGGTTCGCGGCGACAAGCCCTGGGGAAAAAACACTGTTGAGGTTCCTGACCGCCACGTCACTGACGTTATCACTGACTTCAGCCTTGAGTGGCTCCAGAATGGGTGGGATAAGACCCGTCCCTTCTTCCTGATGCATCACTACAAGGCTCCTCATGATTACTTCGATAATGCCGAACGCTACGACTCCTACCTGGCCGACGTTGACATTCCTGAACCAGAAAGCCTTTGGGTGCGGGATCCTTTGTTTGGCTCAATGGCAACCCGAGGTGATCAGGACGAACTCCTTCCCCACATCGGCACTTCGATCGGTGGCCGCAATCCGCGGCGGTCCTACCTACGCGATCTACCGAAACTGTATCCTGAAGAATTCCCGCCGAACTACAACGCCAGTGACTTCTCCGAAGAAGAAAACACTCGCCTTTCCTACCGAGCCTACCTCCGCAAATTTTTGCGTTGCGTCAAAGGCATCGACGACAACATCGGTCGTCTGCTTGCTCACCTCGAAAAAACTGGGCAACTGGACAACACCGTCATTGTCTACACGGCTGACCAGGGCTTCATGCTTGGTGAACACGACTACCAGGACAAACGCTGGATGTATGAAGAATCTCAGCGGATGCCGCTTTTGATTCGGTTTCCGAAAACTATTCCCGCCGGAACGACGACTGACGCGATCGTGGAGAATGTTGACTTCCCGGCAACCTTGCTCGATTTCGCCGGCGTCGCGATCCCCCCGTCCGTACAGGGCCGCTCGTTTCGTGCCGTGGCGGAAACTGGCACCGAGCCTGAAGGCTGGAAGCAGGAGGCGTACTATCGGTACTGGATGCACATGGCACACCATGACAACCCGGCACACGTCGGCATCCGTACCAAAACCCACAAGTTGATCTACTACTACGGCTGCAACTACGACGGTGGGTACCGCACTCCTCCCGGCTGGGAACTCTACGACCTCTGCTCCGATCCAACGGAAACGAAAAACATCTACGACGACCCCAGCCAGCAATCGCTTGTTGCTGACCTCAAATCTCGACTTGCCTCAACGCGTGAACGGGTTGGCGATGATGGATCCCACTTCCCCAAGTGTGAGGAGGTCGTCAAACAATTCTGGGACTACGACGCCGCCGACAGAAAAGACGCGGCCCTGATCTCACATGAATTCCTGAACCGTCGCCTCGATGAACTCAGACGTGATATTCACAACCCCTTCACGCACCGAACCCGCAAAAGGAAAACAGCCCAAAAGCAGCCGTGACAGAATTCAAGGCTCCGCGAGACGGGCAGTCAGGTGATCATCGTGCCTTCTCTGGCAGATCGAGCACCTGCCCCTGGGCCAGCAGATGGTCCCTCAGCGTGGAGTAGTTGACCGCGTGTACTGGGACGTCGTCTTTGGCAGCAAGGGCAGCAGCCACCCCGGCCCCTTGGCCAATCACCATCCAGGCCCCCTCAATCCGCAGGGACGACATGCCAACATGGGTGCAAGAGAGGGCGACCGGCACCACCAGATTGTCACACTGGTCTGGCTTGGGCAGCACGGCTCGGTAGGGCACGTGGTAGGCATACCCTCGCCCCTGTTCTTCCCGGACCGGATAAATCGTGCCCTCGTTGACCACGCCTCCCCCCTTCACCGCCACCCGCCGGCAGTCGTGCGAGTCGATCGGAAACGAAGAGATCGCAATCGGGTCGGGCTTCTCCGGCTCTTCCATGATGTCCTTCTGGCTGATCACATACGCCCCCTGCAGCCGCCGTGATTCTCGCACATAGAGCGCGGGTGGAAAATGCTCCGTTGCTACAAACTCATCTTTGCACAACCCCCACGCGGCATACCGCTCACGGACCTGCTTCGGCATCGCGGGGTCGGTCTTGAGAAAGTGGATGAACTCCAACGTGTATTGCTTGTGGGCTTCCCAGATCTGCTCACGCCCTGTCTCATCCGCGGTATGCCACTCAACGCCACCGCCGATGAGTCCAATGGAAAACTGTTTATTGATTGAATTATTACCGTCGGCCTTGCTACCAGGAAGCGGATAGGGATCAAAGCCCACCATGTTGGGACTTCCCCCAGCCTGAAGGAAGCGTCGAATCAGCTCAAACCGGGCCGGTTCATAATGGGCCGGTTCTGGCATTGGCACCTTGTTCCGCGGATCCCGGGTCAGGCAAAGCCGGAAGCTGTAGGTCATCAGATTGGCATCACCGGCTGCCGCGTCGCCATGCCCCTCAGCAGTCACCAGCGGCAGCGGACGGCCATCGTCGGTGAATCCGTCAATGGCCATCCCGGGTTTCGGATACCGCTTCCCAGCCAGCGGTTCACCGTACTCATCCCGGCCTTCCCGACCGATCGTCCAGTCGACGTTGGCAGCCGCCATTAAGTCGCCCTCATAAGTGCCATCAATAAACACTCTGGCGGTGAAGGCCCCTTGCTTGGTCGTCAGCGTCATAATCCTGGGGCCGTCCTTGGTGACCGACTTCAGATCATGATCGGTCAGGACAGTCACCCCCGCCTCGGCGAGCATGGCCTGCGTCACCCGCATGGCGACATGCGGCTCGAACACCCATCGGGCCTGATTCTTCAAAGTTGGGTTATACGGCGGCTTCAGTCCCCGGTCGGTGTATTCGTCCACGATCCGCGTGTGCCATTCGTGAAAGAGCCCCATCAGCGTCGAGCGGATCATCTGATTCGAGTCGCAGTGACTCAGGCCCCCGGTACTCAAGCCTCCGACATGCTCCGTCGGCTCAAGCAGGACCACCTCGGCCCCCTCCCGGGCCGCGGCAATCGCCGCACAGACCCCGCCCGGAGTTGCCCCGTAGACGATCACGTCGGTCTGATGGGGGACTCCGGCTCCTGCCTCGCAGCCGTTCATTCCGGCCCAGGCAAACAAGGCCGCAAACCCGAACCACCCAGCCCACATCCGCAACACACCGCAGGGCATTTTGTACCTCTCAACACGCGGAGAATAGACTTACACCAACACGACGGCAGGCCATTCCTGAGACACGTCACCAACGACTTCAACGCACAGAACCTATCATGTCTTCCCAACCAGGCTCTTATGTATCTCAGCAGTCGCGGCACCCAACGCTGTCGTGGCTTGTGCTTGTGCTCGTGGGAATTGTAGTCAGCCTTTTCTCTCTGACTCCGGAGGCGGCTGGAGGCACACGCCAGTCGCCGCATGTGGTGGTGATTGTGGCTGACGACGCCGGGTGGGGTGATTTCTCCTTCGTCGGTAACACCAATCTGGCAACCCCGGCGATTGATTCACTGGCCAGGGACGGAGTGGTACTCGACCAGTTTTTTGTGCAACCGGTCTGCGCACCGACCCGAGCAGAGCTGCTTACCGGCCGCTACCATCCCCGCAGCGGTGTCCGCGGCGTCACCCGGGGCGAAGAACGGATGGACGCCAGCGAACAGACTATCGCCGACGTCTTCAAGGCTGCCGGCTACGCCACGGGCCACTTTGGCAAATGGCACAACGGCACCCAGTGGCCCTACCACCCGCTGGCCCGGGGGTTTGACCATTTCTATGGGTTTACGGAAGGTCACTGGGGCGACTATTTCGATCCACCGATGCAGCGAGGAACGGATTTCGTCACAGGCGAGGGCTACATCACCGACGACATCACCACCAAGGCAATCGACTTCCTTCGACCGCGGCTTGCCTCCTCGGCAGATCACCCGGCCTTCTGTCTCATTGCGTTCAACACGCCCCACTCACCGATGTGCGTCCCCGATGCTGACTTCAGCCGGTTCGCTGACCGACCTTTGGCATTGCGAGGGCCACAGCCCGACAAGGAAGATCCGACATTCACCCGAGCGGCACTGGCAATGGTGGAAAACCTCGACCACAACGTTGGCCGCGTGCTGGCCGCAATCGATGCCGCCAATGCCAGCAAGAACACAATTGTTGTCTTTTTCTCAGACAACGGCCCCAATAATGCCCGCTGGTGCGGTGGGATGCGGGGCAAAAAGGGCTCGACAGACGACGGAGGTGTCCGAAGCGTCTGCTGCATCCGATTTCCTACTCAGATCAAGGCTGGTACGAGGCTCAAGCAGATCAGCGGGGTGATCGACCTGCTGCCGACGCTCGTCGGACTTGTCAATATCCCCTCTAATCCGTTGAAGCCGCTTGATGGAATTGACCTCACAGAAGCACTTACCACACCAAGCATCAATGGGTCCAGTCGCAAGGCCCTCCAACACCAACTTTCGAATCGTCATCTTGTCTCAACCATAAGGGGTCGCGTCAGCATCCGAACCGACCAATACCGTCTCGACCACGAGGGTTGTCTCTACGACATGCATGTCGACCTTGGCCAAACGAACGACCTCACTGCTGAACTTCCCGCAGAGGCCGAACGACTGCGGCGGATCGCTTCTGCATGGCGCCACGAGGTCCTGCCAGCGAATGACGAACCGCAGTTCACTCGGTTTCCAGTCGGTGCAACAGGTGCCCCACTGACCGAACTGCCTGCTCGTGACGGCCGGGGCGAAGGAGGTGTTACCAGCAGCGGAAAGGCCCCAAATTGCTCATTTTTCGAAAACTGGAACAACACAAGTCAAAAAATCACCTGGGATGTCGACGTACACACTGCCGGTCGATACGCTGCCGAACTGTGGTACACCTGCCCGGCTGATTCGGCTGGCAGCACCATCCGACTGGCCTGCGGCAACGCGCAAACAACGGCCACCATCACCCCTGAATGGGACCCTCCACTCAACATTCATGACGACCGCGTCCCCCGCCGATCCGAAGGCTACACAAAGACGTTTCGCCCCCTCGCGCTCGGTGAAATTGAACTTCACGAAGGCGTTAGCCAATTAATATTGCAGGCCACTAGCATTCCGGGCAATACGGTTGCCGATGTCCGTCGCCTTGTTCTCCGTCCCGCGAAGCAACAAAAAGCTGCAGATAAAACCAAGCAACGAAGGCTCCCTCACCACCAGAATTTCCAGGCAGGTCCTTCAAAATAGCAGGCATTTTGTACCGTCCGTTGAGCACAGAACCTTCTTAGAATCTAGCGACCTCTTCTACCGTTCGTAGGAGCAACAGTAATCTTCTCGACAAGGTTACTGAGTTGCTCAACAACCACGGGAAAGTCTTCTGCAATATCTTCTGACTCATTTTCATCTGTTGAGATCCGATAAAGCTGTGGGGCCCGGTCTTGTCGTTGCCCACGTTGCGGCACAACGAGTTTCCAATCATCTCGGAGTACTGCGGCCTGACGTTCCGTTGTCACGCAGAAGGCTTTATCGGCTACCACTGCTTCGTCACGAAGAGCAGGCCACACGCTTCGGCCATCCTGGGGCAAAGTTTCTGGAATGCTTACCTGCGCCACCTCACAAACCGTGGAAAACAGATCGAGTACAGTCACTCGCTGCTCACACTTGATACCGACAGGCAAGACTCCTGGGAAAGAGACGGCCGCAGGAACCCGTATGCCTCCCTCGTAAACTGACCCCTTGCCATCACGAAGTGAGCCATTTGAGGCGCCTGACTTTGTTGATCCGCCATTGTCGCTCACGAACACAACGAGTGTATTCTCACGAAGCTTACAGTCCGCCAATGTATTGAGAACATCTGCTATCGCAGAATCAAGTGCCGTAACCATTGCAGCGTACGTCCGACGACTTTCATCCTCAATGGACGCATACCGAGAAACAATCTTCTCGGGAGCCTGCAATGGGGTGTGAGGAGCGTTGAAGGACAGCAGCAGAAAAAACGGCGTGGAGGCGTCACGATTACGAATCAAACTGGTCGCTTCTTTTGCAAAAAGATCCGTTGAGTACCCCTCCTCCTCAACAGGCTTCTCATTTCGGTACCAATCAGCGATCGAATCCCGAAATTCAGTGTGCTTGTAGTAATCGATACCGCCGTGGAGAAATCCGTAAAAGTGCTTAAATCCCCGAGCTCTTGGGCGATGGGCTGTGTCTTTCGCCCCAATATGCCACTTCCCAACCAGCCACGTCTGATATCCCGCATCGCGTAATAAATTACTCAGCAACAGCTTGTTCGTATCAAGCCCATCGTTTTTGGGTGAAAGCGGACGAATAATTCCAAATCTGGCTGGCGAGCAGCCTGTAAGTAATCCGACGCGTGTTGGACTGCACACGGGATATGCATAAAAGCGGTCGAGTTCAACGCCTTCGGCAACGAGCCCGTCGATTGCCGGCGTCACAATCTCACTTCCATGGTATCCAACATCACCCCAACCAAGATCATCTGCAACTATAAGCACAATATTGGGAGGGGATGCCGCTACGGCGACTGAGCCGAGACACCGTATAGCAAAACATGAAAGACACAAAAAAATCCCACCAGCAATCCACTGCCCAACCGTTTTCTTCATCGCAGCAACCTCTTATCAATGAAATAAGCGTTCACCACAGACTTCGATTCATTAAACAGCAATCTCTCTACTCAATTGAAGTGCTCACGTACTATAAATCACCGAGTCACTGAACGTAAACGCCGGACCGATCTTACGCTACCGTAAATATGAAAAGAGACTCCAGTTGGCTGCTGTGAAAAAACATCCAGAGCCGCAGCGACTTAAAATTCACTGCTTGAATACAGTTCGCCAAACATTTCACCCGTGGGCTTGCGAACTAGGGCCGTGGAGGTGGCCCCGCTGGCAGACCACTACTTTTATAAACTGGATACTTCGGTTTCCATGATGTGGACTCCTGCCGAAGCCACTGATCCAGTCGTCTAGCCAAGATGGCAAGAACCTCTGGATTTTTCCTGGACTGGTCATGCTCTTCACCAACATCGTGAGTAAGGCAAAACAGGGACCATGCATCTCGCTCATAGTCATAGCCCACTTTCCAGCGCTGGTCAGCAACCTCGTCAATAAGCCACGCTCCTGGCTGGGCTCGATTATCGAGATAACCGGGGAAGAGGAATCCAATCGGGCCCCGGTCGGGATCACTGCCAGGCACCAGCATTTCAGAAACAAACGACTCCCCGTCAAGAGGATGCTCGGATGCTGGCGGCTGCCAACGCCGACCGGCGAGTTCCAGACAGGTCGGGTAATAGTCGACGGCATGCACCATGCGTTGACTCACTGTGCCGGCCGGGATAGTGCCCGGCCAGGACGCAATCAGCGGCACCCGCATCCCCCCTTCGGTGAACATCCCTTTCTCTCCCCGCAAGGGCCGATTGTCAGCATGCGTGCCGCCGTTATCCGAGGTGAAGAGCACTAGGGTGTTGGCAGCGATTGAGTCACTGGTATCGCCATCGCCGTTAGGATCATCGAGTGCGGCCAGCAGTCGGCCGAGTGTTTCATCAACACCGGCAATGAACCCCAGGTACTCCGCCTGCTGTCGCTTGCTGACGCGGTCAGCGGCCGCCTCCCGTAGATCGGGCCGGGCCTTCACCGGCCCGTGGACGGCATAGGTGTGAAACTGGAGATAAAACGGTTTTTCCTCAGCAGCGAGTTCACCAAGCGTCTCGACGAGGGCATCCCCTGTGGCATCACAGACGTGCTTCGGCGTGCCAACCAGATGTGCCGGCAGGCCCCGCCGCGTCAGGTAGGCCGCATTGTACGGCTGGGCCCAGCGGTCGAAGTCTCCTCGGCCAAGGCCTTTGAAGCGCCAGGTGTCGCCCTGCCGCGAGGCAAAGCAGACCGGCTGATGCCCCTGCTCACAGCCTCCGATATTCACAGCAAAGCCAGCCTGCTCTGGCAGGGTATCTGGGCCGTTGTGTCCGCCAACGTGGTACTTGCCGATGTGGGCGGTCATGTACCCGTTCTGCTGCATCGCTTCGGCGATGGTCACGGCAGTCGCTGCCACATCTTCATGCTGGGCAGGTCCCCGAAACCGAGCCTGCTGCTTGGTAATGCCGCCTCTCCCAAACCGATTGAGGCTGCCCACTACATAAACATTGTTATTGACCCTCGCCGGATACTGCCCGGTCAGCATTGCCGCCCGTGTTGGCGCACAGTTGGGCTGAGCATAGGCGTACGGAAAACTCACTCCTCCTGCTGCCAGCCGTTCCAGCTGAGGCGTCTGGTAGACCGCCGGGGCCGTCCCCAAGGTCGCTCCCTCAGCACTGAGATGATTCCATCCCAAGTCATCAGCCATAAACACCACGATGTTTGGCTGGCTGACTGCAGCCGGCACAACGCGCGGTAAAACAAGTGCTAACGCAAGGCCGACAACGACGACGAACGACTTCATCCGGTCACTCCAGAGAAAACTGTCCCCGCTCGCGCGGCCGACGGCCAATCCGAACGGGCACGGTGATTAGTCTGCCCTCCCGACGAACGGTCACCACCACGT
>WTHB01000017.1 GCA_011523305.1 Planctomycetaceae bacterium
GAACAACTGCCGGTCGCATTCTTGATCCCGCAGACCAGCAGGTGACCGTTGGCAGCCTGACCGACTGCCTTGAACGGTTTTCTCGCCTCCAGGCTGAGGGGCAGATCCCACCAGTTGCTGGTGACACGGTGATTCTCCTGCATGGCTTGGGAGAGGGACGCACCGCCATGCAACCGCTCTCCAAACATCTCCGCCAGAGCCTTGATGCCACGGTGATGTCATTTGGCTATGCCAGCCCCCGCGTCGGCCTGGCCGCTCATGCCGACTCCCTCGCAGCCGTTATCGCCGGGCTTCCCCAGGCGACCAGCATTAGTTTTGTGGGGCACAGCATGGGCAACCTGGTGGTCCGCCGCTGGCTTGGCCAGGCCACGCCGGAGAGCTGCGGCCGCATCCGCCGGATGGTGATGCTGGGGCCACCGAACCAGGGGTCTGACCTGGCGCGGCTGGCGGCGGGCAATCAGTTGCTCACCGCCTTGGCAGCCGGTGCTGCCCGTGAACTGGTGCTGCACTGGGAGACAATCGTCCAGGACCTCCGCACACCAACCTTTGAATACGGCATCATCGCTGGTGGCAAAGGCGATGATCGAGGCTATAGCCGCGTGCTTGAGGGTGACGACGATGCCGTGGTGCGCGTCGCAGAAACCCGGTTGGAGGGGGCCGATGACTTCTTGGTGCTACCGGTTCGCCATAGCCGCATGATGGATCACCCTGAGGTGCAGGAAGCCACGCTTCAGTTTCTCAAGCAGGGTCGCTTTGCTGCCGCTCCCTCGCCGTCTGAAGAGGCACCGGAATGAACGACCCGAGTCTGCCACCTGGCCGCTTGGCTGGCATCGACTACGGCCGGCGCCGGATCGGGATCGCCATCTGTGACGCCGAGCGACTCATTGCCAGCCCGCTCGCCGTGCACGATACCACCGGAGATCGGACCGCCGATGCTCGGGTCTTCCGCGATCTGGTCGACCGTGAGGCGATCGCTGGGTTTGTCATCGGCCTGCCGATTCATGCCGATGGTCGTGGCAGCGAGATGTCAGCCGAAGTGGAACGCTTCGCCGACTGGCTGACTGACATCACCGGCTGCCCAGCAGTCTTTCAGGACGAACGCTACACCTCGCGGGAGGCGGCCGGGCTCCTGCGGCCAGCCCGGCTGACGCGGGGTCGAAAAAAGGCCCGGCATGATGCCGTTGCAGCCCAGGTGATTCTCAACAGTTGGCTGGAGCGACAGGCTGCCTGCTCGCCCCCTCCTCGCCTGGAGCCGCTCGATGACTAATGCCCCCCTCATCTCCTCGGCGCGGCTGATTGTCGGCTGCGGGTATCTCGGCCAACGGGTGGCCCAGCGGTGGCAGGATTCGGCGACAACCCTCTACGCCACCACCCGCTCGCCGACACGTGCCCTTCAATTTGAGCAGCGTGGCATTCGGCCACTCATCGGTGACGTCACCGCACCGGTCGGCGACGCGACGGCCCTGCCCGATCTGCCCGCCGTTGATACGGTGCTGTGGGCGGACGGTTTCGATCGGTCTGCGGCAGCCAGTTATCACGAAGTGCATGTCGGTGGGCTTGCGCGGCTTCTCGACCGATTGCCGGGAACACCCCGCGTGATCTTTGCCAGTTCCACTGGCGTCTGGGGCGATACCCATGCCGCGTTCGTTAACGAGGCCACGCCTCCCTGCCCCAGCCGCGAAGCAGGCCACGTCCTGGTGGAAGCCGAAGACCTGCTTCAGCAGCACCCCCGGGGTCCGGGAATCGCCCTGCGGTTCGCTGGCCTCTACGGGCCAGACCGACTTCCCCGGCTGGCCGACCTGCGGGAGGGTCGCCCGATTCCCGCCGATCCTGAGAGTTGGCTGAATCTCATTCACATCGACGACGCCGCCCAGGTCGTCTGCGACCTTGCCGCGCACCCAACCCCACGCCCTCTCTATGTCGTCGCCGACGGCAGCCCGCTTCGCCGGAGGGCCTGGTACGAGGGGCTGGCCGTGCTCTCTGGCAGCCCGCCGCCACAGTGGCAGGCTCCGGTCAACCAATCGCGGGGTGGTGACAAGCGGGTGGACCCCCGCCACCTCTGGCATGATCTGGGCCATGGTCCCACGCATGCAGACGCACTTGACGCCGTGCGACAGCTGCTCTGACGCCCGGCTTCGGACAGGCCACTACTGGACCGACTGCGACTGCCTTGCTGCAGCCTGCGGATCTGACTGAGCCAGCCCCGGAATCGCTCCGGCCAGGGCTGCCAGGTAGTCAGCGGTAATGCTCATTGCCTCATCGAAGTAGAAGTCACGAGTCACCACCGGACGCCGCGGCCCTGCGTCCTGTTCCTGCTTCTCCTCCTCTTCCTTCTCGGCAGCCTTGCCCTCGTTCCACTGTTTCGTGAAGTCTGCCTTGAGCAGTGAGATTGACTTCTCATTCTTCCGCTTTTCGTAGCGGGCGATGTCGGTGGCAAGTTCCTGAAACTCTTCATCGGCGGCGACTCGCTTGGCCGACCGCTCACGAAGCATGGTCAGCATGGCGTCGTTCACCCGACCGGTCGGAGTAAAACTGGCTGACTCGACCTGATCAAACGGAAGGGCATTGTCGAGGTCGCTCTCACCCACCGGCAGATGATTGGTGATGCTTGGCAACTCAACATCACTCTTTACGCCTTCGAGTTGGGTGCTCAGACCCCCGGGCCGATAGAACTGCTGCATCGTGATCTTGATCGCGCCCAGCGACGGGGCATTGGGAAGCCGCTGAAACAACTGCCGGCCCAAGTCGAGCAGGCTCTGCACGGTGCCCTTCCCATGAGTCGCCTCATCGCCGATGACCAGGCCACGACGATAGTCCTGAATGGCACCCGCCACAATTTCGCTGGCACTGGCACTGAACTTGTTGACGAGCACCACCAGCGGACCGTCCCAAGCCACCCCCGGCTCTAGGTCGTCGTATTGCTGCACCCGTTGATCAGCATCCTTGATCTGCACGACCGGCCCGGTGTCGATAAACAGGCCCGTCAGTGAAATCGACTCCGGCAGCGATCCCCCACCGTTGTTTCGCAGGTCGAGGGCGATGCAATCGACCTGCTGCTGGCGAAATTCGCCAATCAGCCGGCGGCAGTCGCGGGTGCTGCTCTTGTAGTCGGCCTGCCCCTGTCGAGCGGCTTCCATGTCCATGTAAAAGCTGGGGAGATTGATCACACCGATCCGCCATGGCGAGCCATCGGGCTTCTGCCCCTGCTCGATCACCTCGCCCCGGGCGGCGCTATCCTGCAGTTCGATCTTGGCCCGGACGATGTCATAGACCTGCGGTACGGTCTGTCCGACCGGGATAACCTTTAGCCGAACCACCGACCCCCGCTCACCCCGAATCAACTTCACGACGTCGTTGAGGTTCATGTCAACCACATCGACCACCTCGCCCTCTCGCCCCTGCCCAACACCGACAATGCGGTCCTTCTTTTTAAGGCGGCCGTCTTTGTCAGCTGCTCCACCTGGCACCAGTTCCGCGACGGTGGTGTAGCCATCTTCACTCTTTAGCGACGCTCCAATACCGTCCAACTGCAGTCGCATGCTGATCTCAAAATTCTCCAGCGTTCCTGGCGACATGAAGCTGGTGTGCGGATCGAGCGAACTGGTCAGCGAGACAAGGTAAATCTCCAGCAGTTCATCGGCGTTTGTCTGGTGCATCCGCTTGGCGAAACTGCGATAGCGGCGTTTCAGCTTTGTTTTGGCTTCCGTCTCCGGAGTCTTCTCCATTTCCTGCACGAGCAGGTCGTATTTGATTCGCTTTCGCCACTTGTCCTTCGCCTCGTCCGGACTCTGCGCCCAGTGAGTCTCATCCGGATCGGTCTCGATCGACTCGGTGCGATTGAAATCGAGCGTGGTATCGAGCAACTGCTCAACCCAGGGCAGCCGCTCGTCGACTCGTTGCAAAAAGCGGTCGTAGACCTCATAGGCAAAACTGACGTCGCCGCGGCGGACGAGATCATCGAGCAGGGTTTTCTTGGCCGCAAATGCATCGACGTCGGCCTGAAGAAAATAGACCTTCTGCGGATCGAGGGCTTCCAGAAACGTATCGAACCAGCGGGCGGCAATCTCGTCATCGATCGGATGCCGGAGGAAGTGTTCCCGTTCGAGGTAACTCTTTACGGCAAGGGTGATCTGCCGGTCGTTGGGCCCCGGGACTGGACCCGATCGGCCCGCCTGATCGGCTGCCCACGGTGAACCTGCCAGGCAGGCTACCAGGAGGACCCCGCAGCCAACCTGCTGGAGACGGGTACGAAACTGAACACCAGCACACCTGTCAGACAGTGGTCGAATGGGATCCACGCAGCAGACTCCTAAACAAGACAGCCGCCACCCCATGAAACGGTGGCCGGGAAAAGGTTTCCTGTCCATCATCGGCCAGCAGGCCAGCCAAAGGCAACGTCACTTCGGGCCCAGGGACGGAACTGGGGGATAAATCCCGCAATTTCTGCCAGCCTGCAGGACCTCACGACCCCGGTCCAGGAGGGCCGTCGCGACTTCCTGCGCGGCTCCGAGCCGCTCCACCTGCAGCCACTCGATGCTGGGAAAGGCTGCCCGCGCCTCTGTAAGACGGTTTGACACCTGCGTTTCGACATGACCGTGAAACAGCAGATGGGGATGCACCACCACCCGTTTGACCGCGGGTCGGCCAGCCGACGGGCGGCCACATGCTTCAATCGCCTCTGGCAGCGTGGGCCGAGCAGCCGCCACGAAGCCAAGCGACCGCTGCCGGCCCGCTGCTCGGGCCAGCGGATCGTACACCGCCTCAACAAAGCGGCTGAGTTGTGTGACGGCTGTCGGATCACTCGACCCGCGACCGACCACGAGAATGGCTTCCTCGTCAGGGCCGTACGCTGGCCGGTTCGCAACCGCTTCGAGGAACCGGCGGCGGGCGAGTTCGATCAGGTGCGTGTGCAGTCCCAAGGGTGCGGCCTGCCGGACCCGAAGCCCCCGTCGTGAGGCTGCTGCTGCCAGCGCACCGGGCACATCACGCTTGGCATGACCGGCGCTGAACAACAGGATCGGCAACGCCACGATGTCCCGACAGCCGCGGTCCACAAGGCAGTCCACCGCCATCTCGATCGAGGGCTCGATCACCTCAAGGTAGCCGAGTTCGACAGGCGTCTGGGGGCTCTGCTCGGCAATCAACGCAGCCACGGCGGCCGTTTCCGCCGCCCCGACGGGATCAGCCGTTCCGTGCCCAACCACAAGCAGGCCCGTCGCAGACGAAAACCGCGTCGTCTCGGTACGACAAAACCCTTCAAGAGGGGGGCGTCTGGACAAACCGAGAGTCATCAGGCCATCCCCGGCAGGTGTGTTTCGAATCAAAACGCTTCCCTTGTATACTAGCGAAGTGTTCGGCGTCGGCCGCGTGCCCTTCGCCGGCGAGAGCAGAACGGCATCCCCGTGACGCTCCGCCCCCGCATCCCGCGATCAGGCCAGGCATGTCGAGCGGCTCGCTTTCCTTCGACCCACCCAGCGGAACCGGCTCAACCACGGTTCGGCTCGACGCGGCGCTGGTCCTTCAGATCGCCAGACGAAATGGCCCAACATTTCTGCTGACGCCCAATGGCGAGAATACGATCGGGCGAGCCGCCAACGCGACTATCGTCATTCCCGATCGACTGGCCAGTCGAGGCCACGCGGTGATTGAACGGGACCCCACTGACGGACGCTGGCAGGTTCGTGACCTCGGCAGCCGGAACGGCACCTGGGTCGATGGTCGCCGGGTCGATGAGGCAACCCTTGAACCCGGCATGACCGTCCAGATCGGCACCACGGAACTGGTCTTTCGAACATTCTCCCGTCGGACTCCCGGTACCCGAAGCGATCAGGCAGAGCAGATCGTTCGCTGCGGCCCGGTCGCAGAAATCGAGGGCTCCGCCCTGCAGCGAGCCCGGTCAGACTCAAGCGACGACAACCGTCGCACCATGCTGCTGTACCAGATCAGCATCCACCTGCTCTCTTCCCGCTCTACAAACGACATCATGACTGCCGCAGTCGAATTGGCGACAGAACACACCGGGGCTGATGCGGTGGGCTGGTTTGATGTCACCGCATCAGGCAGCCTGGAGCCGGTTCTCGTTGTCCCTCCCGGCTCGGACCTGACTGATCGCGTCAGGCACTCTGCCTGCCACCGCCTCTCTGGTGACGGACAGGCGGTCTGGGTCGCCCGCAACGCTGCTGATGGGGCTGAGGCCGACGCAGCCTACGATCTCGCCTGCGTGCCCGTGCTTGAAAACGAGCGGCCCTGGGCGGCCATCTGCGCGTCGACCGGTCGGGGGAGCCTGCGGGACAGCGATTTCGATTTCCTGGTGGCCCTCGCCAGCCTGACGGCGGCGGCCTGCGCGGGCCAGGCTCACAGCGAACCTGCATCCGACGCGGCGGCGGGCGTCCCGCTGGCCGCGGTGGAAACAGTCAAGGCCTCCCCCGAAGACTTCCGTTCCATGGCCGCCCACGCTGGCCTTTTACCCGATCCTCTCCGCGTTTCGGAACAACTGGGCGATTCCCTGTTGCTCGATGACTGGCAGCGACTGCTCGTGCGGGAAGCCCTGCGACGGGCAGACGGACGTGTGCCGGAGGCGGCTGAGGCGTTGGGAATCAGTCGGGCGACGCTCTACCGCAAACTCGATCAGTACGGCTTCGACCGGGAAGAGTTTTGCAGCATCGCAGACGCCTCCTCGACGGAGCCTGCTGAGGACGATGCTTCATCCGCCGAGCCCTCGCCCGGCTGAGCGTGCTCGCCTGGGGTGCAGCCGCACGTCACGGCAGCTGCCTTGCAGCGCCGAACACTAGCCTCGTCCGAAGAGCCGCTCACGCGCCGGGAGAACACCGCCGGCGACGATTCCTGCCACTGCCACCAGCGTCACCACCGCTGCCACGAAGGGCAGCACGTGAGACGGATGCACCGCAAAGAGGAGCGAGCCGGCCAAGGGACCAAGAATCCGCCCGAGTGAGGCAAACGACTGATTGACCCCGAGCACTTCGCCCTGCTCCTCGGGATCGGCCGAGCGGGAAATCAATGCCGAGACCGAAGGATTAACGAAGGCAAAACCCCAAACCCCGAGGGCTGAAGCGACGTAGAACGCTGTCCGTAGGCCAGCACCGGCGGCCTCACCGCCGGCCGCCACCATGGCAGCAGCAGAGCCGCCGGCCGCCTGGAAGATCAGCCAGGCGACGACACCGAGGCCACCCAACCCCAGCACCATCAGGACGAGCCCCACCAGCATCAAGGTTGTCTCCGGAAGCCGCTTCGCCAGCGGCCGGTAGAGTCCACCCGCCACCATCAACACCGCCCCGATGGCGGCAAACACGAGGAAATTCCCGTCATCGTTCATGCCAAAGGCAGCGCGGGTAAACCGGGCCAGCGTTGCCTCAAAATTGGCAAAGGCAAAGATCGCCAGGAAGTAGGTCAGGATCAGGCTGCCGACAGCCGGCATGCCGAGGACCGCAAGGGTGCGGGACAGGCTGAAAAAATCTTTCGCCGCCTTTCGGCCCGGCACCCGGGTCTCGCGAAAGACAAACACCGCAAGAAGCAGAGCGGCCAACGACAGCAGCGAGGCGAGGGCGCCAACTCCCCACGGCCGCTGATCAAACATCGCCAACCCAAAGAACGCAATCAGCGGCCCCAGCGTAAAGCCCGCCCCGAAGGCGATGCCGATCAGGGCCATCCCGCGTGCCCGCCGCTCCGGGGTGGTGCAGTCGGCGATCACTGCAGCCGCGGTCCCGACGCTGGCCCCAGCGATCCCCGCTCCAATTCGCGAGAACAGCATCAGGCCAAGGGCCAAGGCGGCCTGCTCCTGCGGCAGCGACACCGCATAGCCGTAGAAGGCATAGAACACGACAGAGCCGAGCAGGCTGAGAATCAGCAGGGGCCGGCGGCCATAGCGGTCGGAAAGCCGGCCGAGGATCGGGCTGAAGACGAACTGCATCAGCGAAAAGACCGAGAACAGGAGGCCAATCATGCCACCAGCGGCCAAGGGCGATGCGCCGATTGCAGTCAGGTACGGTTCGGCCTGACGGGGCATCACAGGCAGGACAATGCCAAAGCCGAGCAGATCGATGAACACCGTTAGAAACACGATGAGGAGCGCAAAGCGGGGCGTCTGCGGGGCGGCTGGTTCGGGGGCTGCTGAAGCGGTGGTCATGACGAGCGATATCCCTGCTGGAAGCGGGCCGCCCTAACCACCCGTGGAGGTTGAAGACGGTCGGTGAGTAGACTGGAGGGATGAAGCGGACCGCCGGACGACAACCAGCGAACCTCCCTGACGATGCCCTGAGCGTGTCGGAGGTGACTGCCTGCGTCAAGGATCAGCTCGAAACCCGGTTCGCCGACGTCTGGGTGACCGGGGAGGTCACCAATCTTGTCGTCGCCGGCTCAGGCCACATCTATCTCGGGCTGAAGGACGAAAGCGCCCTGCTGCGGGGTGTCATCTGGCGTGGCACTCGCCCAACGCTGGCGATTGAACCAGCAGATGGCCTGCAGGTGATCTGTCACGGACGGCTTGAGGTCTATCCCCCCCGGGGCAGTTACCAACTGACGATCGACCGCTGCCATGCGGTCGGCACCGGGACGCTTGAAGCCCGCTTGCGAGCCCTCCACGCGCAGCTGGAGGCTGAGGGGCTGTTTGCAGCCGAACGGAAACGCCCGCTGCCCCGATTTCCGCGCCGGATTGGCCTGATCACCAGCCCGTCAGGGGCGGCCATCGCTGACTTCCTCGAAACCCTGTTCAGTCGCTGGCCGCTGGCGGAGGTCACGCTGCTGCCCGCGCGGGTTCAAGGGGCCGGTGCCGCAGAGGAACTCGCCGCCTGCCTAGCCCGGGCTGATCGACTCACGCCTCGGCTCGATGTGCTGGCACTCGTGCGGGGCGGCGGCAGTCTCGAAGATCTCTGGGCATTCAATGAAGAGCCTATCGTGCGGGCCGTGGCGGCAGCGCAGATTCCAATCGTCGCCGGTGTGGGACACGAGATTGACGTTTCGCTGGTCGACCTTGTGGCCGACTGCCGGGGACTGACGCCAACCGACGCGGCGGTCCGCATTGCCCCCGACCGCAGTCAATTGCTGCACACGTTGGCTGGCTGCGAAAGCAGGCTGCGACAGGGGCTTCGCACCTGTACGACGACCGCCCGAGAACGGCTCAACCGCCTCGCTGCCAGCCGCGTCATCACCGAACCACAGCGGGCGATCGAGCGCCAGCGGCACCACCTCGCTGATACAGCGCGGCGGCTTCGCCACCGTGGGCTGTTGACCGTGCAGCACCTTCGTGACCGCCTTGCGGCAGCTGCCGGCCGCCTGGAGGCAGACAGCCCACTGGGTCTGCTGGCCCGCGGCTACTCGGTCACGACACCCGCTGCCGGTGGCGACGCGATCCGCTCCTGGCAGGACGCCCCACCCGGCACAATCATTCGCACCCAAGTCGCAGACGGTCAGCTCACCAGTCGGGTCGAAGCCAGTCAGCCGACCGAGCGAGCCGACTGAAAGCCCCGGCATCCTTGCCCTATCACAGGAACCACCATGGCCAAGACGCCTCCCCCCCCTGCTGCTGAGCCGCCAACCTTCGAAGCCGCGCTCGACCAACTCGACGAATTGATCCGTGAGATGGAATCGGGAGACCTCGGCTTGGCTGCCTCGATCAGTGCATACGAGCAAGGCGTCGGCCTCCTGCGACACCTGCACGAGCAGCTTGCTGATGTCGAACGCCGTGTGCAGACCCTCGTCCGCATCGACGACGACGGCACCCCAGTCTTCGCCGATCCCAGCGGTGGCAGTCCTGATGAGCCCCCCAGTGACAAGGCCACTGCCAAGCGGACCAGCCGCCGCTCTCGAGCGAAGCCACTGGCAGACACGCGTGCGTCCCGACAACGGCTGCCCGGGATGGACGAGTCCGATGACAACTCATAAAACAAGGTTCAGTTGGGGGGCCGGGTGCGTCGCCCACCAGTGCGGCCCGCCTCGGGTTCACCGTGCAACCTTTCGCCCCCAGCCTGCGTTTCCTCCAAGCCAGTTTGCAGCATGAATAGCCCCGCCTCTTCCGGCAATTCTGCCCCCGCGACAGCCACTGCAACCGACGCGGAGGAACTGGTTCGAAA
This sequence comes from Planctomycetaceae bacterium, assembly GCA_011523305.1. Classification (GTDB taxonomy): domain Bacteria; phylum Planctomycetota; class Planctomycetia; order Pirellulales; family UBA1268; genus UBA1268. The sequence goes on from WTHB01000017.1 coordinate 10,086, forward strand.
AACACTCGCCGATGTCGAGGCCTTCATGGCCCCGCGACTTGAAGCCGCCCTGCGGTTCTCTGACGAGGCGGCACCACGACTGGTCGCTGCCATGAAGCATGTGCTGCTTGCCCCCGGCAAACGCCTGCGGCCAGCGCTCGCACTGGAAGCCGCTCGCACCTGCGGTGGAACCTGGGAGCAAGCCGTTCCAGCAGCCGTTGCCGTCGAGATGATTCATGCCTACTCGCTGGTGCATGACGATCTGCCAGCCATGGATGATGACGACCTGCGGCGAGGACTGCCCACCTGCCACCGCGCTTTTGATGAGGCGACCGCCATCCTTTGCGGCGACGCCCTCCAGCCGCTCGCCTTCCAGACGCTCGCCACCGGATTCCCACCCGAGACCGTCGGCGAGGCCTGTCGGGTCCTCGCCCAGGCCGCCGGGCCCGAGGCATTGGTGGGCGGGCAGGCCGATGACCTGGCCGCTGAGCGGGGCTGGATCGATGACGTCACCACGCAACCTGCAGATGCCCAGGTGGCCTGGATGGAACGCATCCATCGCCGGAAGACCGGTTGTCTCTTCCTGGCTTCGCTCGACCTGGGCTGTCTCGCTGCGGGCGGCGACGCCACCAGCCGGCAGGCGTTTGCCGACTACGGTCGGGCATTCGGACTCGCCTTCCAGATTGCCGATGACCTGCTCGATGCCGAGGGGACGGAAGCCTCTATGGGAAAACGGGTGGGCAAAGATGCTGAACGAGGCAAATTGACCTTCCCAACCGTCATCGGCAACGCCGCCAGCCGTTCGCGGGCGGAACAGCTTGCCACGGAGGCCGCCACCGCCCTCGCTATCTTCGGCGAGCCAGCCGCCCCGCTGACGGCCCTGGCCCGCTGGATCGTCACCCGGACGTCCTGAGTGCCGGAAAAAACCGGTAGAAACTGGCCACGGCTGAAAGCCTTGCACCAGTCCACCGCAGACAGCCCCGAAAACCAGTGTTATCCAGAGTTCCCGCACGCCAGGCCGACCAACTGCCGACGTTCTCAAGTGGCTCCGAATCCAAGCCCCCGGCAGCATGCCTGCCGGTCGTCAGCCCCGCACGGTTGCGATAGACTTCATTTATTCGCCGTGGACAGGCGATGCCCCCCATGAGGGGCCAGGGACGAGGAGACTCGAGCAGTTATGTCAGCGATTCTGCCCACGATAGCATCACCCCGAGATCTCCAGAACCTCTCGGTCGACCAACTCAACGATTTGGCCGCCGAGATGCGGCAGGCGCTCTGCCAGGTAGCAGCCAGCCGGACGGCCCACTTCGCCTCAAATCTCGGGGTCGTTGAACTCTGCCTGGCACTGCATCGGGTCTTCGACTTCAGTCGTGATCGACTGATCTGGGACACCGGGCATCAGATCTACCCTCACAAACTGATTACCGGCCGCTACGACCGCTTCGACTCCATGCGGACCCGTGGCGGACTGATGGGCTTTCCCAATCCAGCCGAAAGCCCCTACGACCTGTTCATGACCGGCCATGCCGGCTGCAGCGTCTCCACAGCCCTTGGGCTGGCCAGCGGCGATTTCCTGCGAGGTGAGGACGACCGTCGCAGCGTGGCGGTCATTGGCGACGGGGCGCTGCCCTCCGGCATTGTTTTTGAAGCCCTGAACAATGCCGGCTTCCTCAAGAAACGGCTGCTGATCATTCTCAACGACAATCGCATGTCGATCTGCCCCCGGGTTGGGGCGTTGGCTGAATACCTTGATGTCGTGCGAACCAACCCCTGGTATCGGGGCCTGCGGGACAAGGCTGGCGATCTGATCAAGGGCGTGCCAATGGTCGGCGAGTCCATGGAGCGGGTCTTCCACAACGTCAAGGACTCCCTCAAGGCCACGCTTCACGGCGGCATGCTTTTCGAAGCGCTGGGCGTACGGTACTTCGGCCCGGTCGAAGGGCACGCGCTGCCCAACCTGATTCGCTACCTCGAACTCATCAAGGATGAAGAAGGCCCGATCCTGCTGCACGTACTGACAGAGAAAGGCCATGGATTTAAGCCGGCCGAGGATGACCCTGTCTTCTTTCACACCCCAGCCCCGTTTGAATGCGATGACGACGACTGCGTGATTGCCGTCAAGAAATCTTCGGTGAGGGGCTACACCGACGCCGCCAGCACGGCCATTTGTGCCTGCATGCGGGAGGATGAGCGGGTCACCGTGATGACCGCCGCCATGTGCCAAGGGAACAAATTGGAAAAGGTCCGAGAGGAGTTCCCTGACCGCTTCTTTGACGTCGGCATCTGCGAATCGCATGCAGTCGCCTTCGCGGCGGGGCAGGCCAAGGCTGGCTGTCGGCCGATCGTCGATATCTACAGCACGTTCCTGCAGCGGTCTTATGACCAGATCTTCCAGGAAGTCTGCCTTCAGAATCTGCCCGTGGTCTTCATGCTTGACCGGGCTGGTCTGACCGGCCCCGATGGCCCGACGCACCACGGGGTCTTCGACCTGGGCTATATGCGGCTGTTCCCGAACATGACGGTGCTGTCACCAGCAGACGAGGCTGACCTGACAGCCATGCTCAACTGGGCCTTGACCCAGTCTGGCCCCGTGGCCATCCGGTACCCCAAGGCGGTACTCGACACCAGTGTGACCGAACGCTTCGGCAGCGATCGCCAGCCAATCGAAGCCGGCCATTGCGAGTCACTGCTTGAGGGACGGGACGGCCTGATCATCGGCTGTGGAAGCCTGGTCGGGTCGTGCCTGGAGGCCGCTGACCACCTCCGTGAAGAAGGGCTTGATATTGGCCTGATCAATGCTCGGTTTATCAAGCCACTCGCCCCGCAGGTCCTGCTCGATCGGATTGAGGCCGCTCCCTGGGTGGTGACCGTTGAAGAAAACACCCTCCAGGCTGGCTTCGGTGCTGCCATCCTCGAAGCGGCCAACGATGCGGGTCTGCGAACTGGTCCGATCGTCCGACTGGGAATCCCCGATCGCTTTGTCGAACATGGTGATCGCGGCGAGTTGCTTGCCGACCTTGGGCTGGATGCGACCGGCATCGCCGCGGCCTGCCGGAAACTGGCGGGCCGTGAGGCAGCAACGTCCGCAGCGGTTCCCATTCACGACTGACGTCGGCCGCATCGTCTTCTGCCTGGGAGTCTCCATGGCTCATGCCGATTCGTCAGCTGCGTCCCCGTCTCCCCTGCAGACTCGCCTGCGGGCAGGCCACCCGACCATCGCCAGCCTCGCCATTGCCATTGTCGGCCCCAGCGAAGTGGCCGGCAGCGACACACTTGCCCGTAGCATCAAAACCTCCCTGACCGCCCTGGGGCATACGGTCGAGGTTCGGCTGGCTGACCGGTCAGCCTGGGAACCAGAACCAGCTGCCGAAGCCGCTCCAGCCATCGCCCAGGCAGCCGATCTTGTGATTGTGCTGGGGGGCGACGGCTCAATCCTCCGCACTGCCCGCTGGATGGGCTATCACCAGACGCCCGTTCTTGGCGTCAACCTCGGCCGCCTTGGCTTTCTGGCTGATTTTTCCCCGGACGAAGTCGCCAGCGCCTTGACTGAGGTAATGGCCGGGCGGTTCCGGCTGGTCGAACACATGATGTTCGAAACCTCGGTGATCCGTGAGGGCCGGGTGATTGCCGCTGACCTGGGGCTGAACGAAACCTCCCTGCTCGCTGGCCCACCGTTTTCGATGATCGAGATCGAACTGTTTGTCGACGCCGAACTGGCGACGATCTACCGCGGGGATGGCCTGATCATCAGCACGCCGGTCGGTTCGACAGCCTACAACCTTTCAGCGGGTGGCCCGATTGTCCGAAAGTCACTCGATGCGTTCATCTTCACGCCGCTCAACCCCCACACGCTCACCAATCGGACCGTGATTGAATCGGCCGCTCGTGACTACTGCTTGGTCGTCCCTGCCCCGAACGAGGGGTCTGCCTGCGTTGTCGACGGCCGGCTCCTCACCCCGCTGCAGGCGGGCGACACGATCCGTGTCTGCCGGGCCGCGCCACGATTTCACTTGATTGAAACCAGCCAGCACGGCTATTACTCGACGCTTCGTGACAAACTCGCGTGGGGCGGTCGACTTCACTAACCGGCCGCCACCACCTCCCTTGGGAACTTCTCTGCATGATGGCTCCGCTTCGCCTGCCGACCAGCGTGCTCCTCGGGCTGATCGCAAGCCTGCTGCTGGTTTCGCTGACCCATGGAGAAGAAGACGCAAGCACTGTCACGGATGCCTCTCCCTCGCAGCGACTGCTGCGGTATCAGTTCCATCCCGGAGAAACGGTCTCAGCCCAGGTCACTCACCGGGCCGTCACCGAGACCACGGTCAATGGAACCACCCAAAGCGTTGAGACCTCGACAGATTCGGTGAAGTCATGGAAGGTGACTGCCGTTGCTGCCGATGGAACGACCACGATCGAACACTCCGTGGACGACGTCACCATGACCTCACGCACCAGCGGCCACGACACGGTCCGCTGGGAGAGCGACAGCAATGCCCCTGCGCCGGCCGGCTATGAGGGTGTTCGCCTGAGCCTCGGGCGACCGCTTTCAACCCTGACCCTCGATGCCTGCGGACGCGTGCTCAAGCGGCGGAACCTGTTCCCGAGCCCTCCGTCAAACACCGGCGATCTGATGGTGGTGCCGCTACCGGATGAATCGGTGGCGGCAGGCAGCACCTGGACGGTCTCCGAGGAAATTGTTGTGGAGATCCCTGGGGGGCCCCGCAAGGCAATCCGCACTCGGCTGCGCTACCGGGTGGCGTCGATTCATGACGATGTCGCCTTCATCGATGTCGATACCACGGTGCTCACGCCGATCGATGACCCGCGAATCGAATCTCGGCTCTTGGAACGAATCTGGGACGGCCGGATCGAGTTTGATATCTCCCAAGGCTGTGTGCTCCGCCGCGAGACGAGCGTGGACCGGCGGGTCGTCGGCTTCCACGGCCCGAGTTCAAGCATTCGCTACAAGGCCAGCCGCGAGGAAGCAGTGATCACGCGGTAAGCCCGCGTGGCCACGCTCAGCCGGCTCGCAGCACGTCCTCGACCCGGCGGATCGCCTGGTCGATGTCCCACGAGGCGTCTGCCAAGACAACCGGTGCCTGGGACTGCAGCCACTTACGGACCGTCTTTTCTGCCGAAATGACGGTCGAATGACTTCGCCGCCCAAAGTAGCGGCCAATTTCGGTCAGCGCTGCACCGGTGTGCTTGCGGGCCAGAAACATTGCCAGCATGCGGGGATGATTCACCGCTCGCGACCGCCGCGCCGACTGGAGTTCGGCATCGCCAATGCCGAAGGCCGTGCAGACGGCCCGCTCGATGTCAGCCAGTCGCAGGCTCCGGCTGCTGGAGCGGATCAGGTCGACGAGTGACTCCTGGGCCAGTTCGAGCGTGATCGGAACCCCCAACATGTGGCTGGCCGCCTCCAGCCGGTTCACTCCACCAATCAATTCACGGGCGTGACGGGTGAGGTGGTCGGCCAGGTAAGTGATTACCTCAGGGGGCAACTCAAGCTGCCGGCGGGCAGCCAACCCAGCCACAATCCCCCGGCGCACCTCGCCATCCGGTGGCATTACAGCGGCGGTCATTCCACCACGAATGCGGCCGGTGAGTTCACTGCCAAGTTCGCTCAGCGACTCCAGATCCCGATCACTGGCGAAGATGATCTGCTTGCCAGCCCGATGCAGGGTGTCAACGGTGCTCTGGAGTTCCAGCAGCGTTGCTCGCTTCCCGATGAAAAACTGCAGGTCATCGACAACCAGCAGGTCAACCGAGCGACAACTCCGCCGAAACCCAGGAAGTCCCTTCCCCTGCAACGCTTGCAAAAAATTGGTCGTGAACTGTTCGGCCGAAAGCATCAACGCAGACATCCCCGGCCGCACCTCACGGGCCTTTCGGTGAATGGCCGCCAGTAAATGGCTTTTCCCGACACCACTCGGCCCATGTAGCAAGACGGGTGACATCTCGCCGAGGCGATTCACCGCCAACTCAACCGCGGCATACGCCATGCGATTGCTGGTGCCCACCACGAAATCTTCGAGTCGCACCGGCTGGCGACCCGGCAATCCGCCAGCAGGACCGGCAGCCGCAGTCGACCGCCGCTCTGACCGCTGGGCAGGCTCAGCCCCGCTCCCTACTGCCCCTGTCGCTTTAGGGGTCCGACGGCGGCTGGCCGCCGCCTTCCGCTGGGACGGCTGGGGAGATTCGCCGCCCGGCGGACCTGTTGGTGCCGCGAGGGGCTGCCAGGCCAGCTCAACCGACCCGCCGCAGCATTGTTCGGCGACGGCCTGCAGGTCCGCGTGAAAGGTTCTGCGGAGCCAGTCGCCCGCGAAACCGGGATCGTGATACAGGGTGACGTGCTGCGAGCCATCCCGGCCGGCACCAACTTCAACGCGACAGGCTTCGCCAAACCAGACCGCGAAGCGTTCGCTCCCCAGATGCTCTCGGAGGCCGTCGAGGATCGCTGCTGCTGGGCAGGAGGGCTGCTGCTGGGTCTGGAGGGACTGGCTGGAAGAGCGGCCGCCAGAGGGCATCTGAGCGAGCGATGCTGCAGGGGTGAGATCTGAGTCTGCCGCCACCTCGCCGAGCCGTCGCAGTCTGCCGGCGGTTGCCCGCTGCGTCCGGCCCGCCCGCGTGCGGCCACCCCCGGAAGGCTGGCTGCACGTTTGTCGACGATTGCTCAAGTTCGACACGTTTTGCGACACTCCATGTCCCGGAAATTCCGGCGATTCAATCCTATTTCTGTCTTCCTGACGGGCTCGTGCCAGATCGCAGGACAAGCGTCCTGCGATCGTGACAGGCGGCGGCAACCAGTTCGCTCGCTGGATCTGAGCCGAAGCGGTCACCACCTCCTTCCCGGCGGGCGAGTATAGGAGTGCTAGCAGTGCTGTCAAACAACCTCAGGCACACCCTTGCCACAGTGCTGATTCCCGTCTGCACCGGTCCACATCGGCTGGTGGAAAACCTGTGCACGGCCACCCGACCAGATGCAACCGGCCGTCGATGGCGTATACTCAGCGATACACACGTAAGACCGCGCTGCCTATTAATCCGGAAGCATATGAGGTCTGTCGCGTGCTCTCTGACTTATGCATCCACCGCAGGACTTCTTCGTGACGAGTCGCACGTTCTCCTTGACTTGGTTTGCAGTACAACGAACCGCGTGGCAGTGCTCGTGCCGTTGCGGCTGGCTACTGGCAATCACGCTGCTGACCAAGAGCAGCCTTTCCGTTGGTGCGGCAGAACCTGCCGACGCTCGGGAGCCACGGGCCGCAGCCGCGGCCTCCGCCGGGCAGCTCTCGTCTGCCGAAATCGCTGTTGGGGAACCGCTGCAGATTCCACTCACGTCGGTCAACCGGCCGACCACGCCTGCCGCCGAGACGCCTCCGGCAAGTGATGGTGACACGCTCCCGCCTGAGTCTCCACCGGCTGAGGCCGCAGCCCCTGCCTCGCTGCCACCTGCCACCCCAGCACCGCCTAACGGACCAGTGGCTGATGACAGCACAAAAAACCGCCGGGCGAGCCCAGCCAAGACAACCAGCAAGCCCACAACAGGCTGGCTCGGCCTGACAGTGGACGACTCCCTGGTGACAGGCCGACTCGTGATTGTCGAAGTGGCTGACCCAGGCCCGGCCCAGGCCGTGGGAATCCGACCGCAGGATGTCCTGCTCGCAATCGATGGCCAGCCCATCCAGACTGCCGACCAGTTGGCTGCCCTCCTGTCTGCGATCCCTCCCCAAAAGGCAGTCCGGGCCCTGATCGGCAAGACGGACGGAGTCACTGAAGTCACAATGACGGCAGTCACCCGACCAACCGCCTCCCGCGTGCCAGCAACCGTTGAAGTGCCGGCGGTTGTGAGCACTCCGGAGCCGGCTCCGGAGTGCTCACAACCGCCGGC
>WTHB01000165.1:0-10525 GCA_011523305.1 Planctomycetaceae bacterium
CCCAGTCCCCGCTCACGCCCGCCCCCCTGACGCAGGCGGCCATCACGCCGTCTGCTCGCAACGTGACCGCAGGTAGCGGCCGTCCAGCACTTGGGGTCCGTACCATTCCGATCGATCCCAGCACCCAGTCTCGCTACCAGTTGCCAGAGCCCCGGGGTGCCTACGTGCTCGGCGTGGTCCAAGATCTCCCGGCCTTTGAAGCAGGCCTCCCTCCTGGCAGCGTGATCATCGCCTTCGATGACCGCCCGGTGGGTTCACCCGACGATCTCCGCCGGCTTGTGACCGGCAGTCTGCCTGGCCGGACCGTCGCCGTACAGTACGTGCTGCCAGGTGGCGAGGCTCGGCAGACAGCCATTGAACTGAAGGCACTCGATCCGGCCTTGGAGGAAGCCCTGGTTGGGATTCCCAAGGAGTCCCCACCCGCTGCAATCGGCACGTCCCAGACGGCACAACGCCCGCTGGCACCGGCACCAACCACCACCACCGATGAGGTTGCCCTCCACCGCGAGGTCGACCTGCTGCGGGCAGAGGTCGGGCGGCTCCAAGACCGTGTTGAACGGCTTGAGCTTGAGCGACTTGAGGCTGGACGGCCCCAACCTGTTCGCCTGCGGGGAGACGCCCTGCGCTAGCCCATCAGCAGCCCCACCCGTTGCTCAGGCAGTCCGTCGTTCCGCCGCCGGCTGGTTCCCAAGGGCGGCATCCGTGAGCCCGAGGCGGGCACATTCCTCCTCCAGCAAAACTCCCCGTGGCCCCGGCAGCGCCGCAGTTCGATGGGCCACTCGTGAGACCTGCGGCCGGACGACACAGTCCCCCGGCCGACTGCCACCGGCGACAGCCCAGCGTTCCGCGTCATCGCTGAGGTAATTGAGCACCCGCTCGACGCCAGCTCGGTGCCACTCGAGCCCTTCCCGGTCGAGCTCGGGGGGAATCTGAATCGCGCGGCTCACCACGGCCCGACCGCGACTCGCCGGCCTGGGAATGGCGAATCGATCCCAGGTGCCAGCCCGCCAGGGACGGTCATAGCCAAATCCCATCGCCACAAGGGGGATCCCCAGGCTGCTTGCCAGAAACACACAACCAGCCGCCAGCCGGCGCCGGGGGCCGCGAGGACCATCGGGAGTCATCGTCAGACTGCCTGTCTCCGCCCGGCTGGCGAGTTCCCGCAGGGCGGCTGAGCCACCATGAAAGCTGCTCCCGCGGACCGACCCAAAGCCCATCATGCCAGCCACCCGGGCCAGAATGTCGGCGTCGGTATGCCGCGAAAGCAGCATCGAAATGTTGCAGTGACCACGCAAGAAAAGGGGAAAGAGGATGTTCTCATGCCAGAAGATGTAGATCTTTGCACCCCGAAACTCCGGATGTACCGGATCGACCGTACGATCACCGTAGTCAGCCCGACAACGGAGTGTTGCCAGCCACTGCCGGATAACCGCCGTCGAGACGAGCGACCAGCCCCCAATTGCGAGTGATGATTGCAGTTTCATGGTGTCTGACGTGCCTCTCATGCCGTCGCAGGCAAGGTCTCGCTTCAGGCTTCCTCGTGAGGCAACACCGCAGGCCACCGACCGACATAAACCTCTTCGGCCGGACCGGTCATGAAGACGGCCCCTGTTCCGTCCCACTCCAGATCGAGGACTCCGCCTGGTAGTTCGGCCTCAATCGCTGTCGCAGTGCGTCCGGTCAGCACCCCGGCCACACAGACTGCCGATGCTCCTGTACCACAGGCCTGCGTGATCCCGGTGCCACGCTCCCAGGTTCGGACCTTCACCCGTTTCTCTGTCTGCCGTTCCACGAAATGAACATTGATTCGTCTTGGGAAAGATGAATGCGTCTCGACCAGTGGACCAATCTTCTCAAGGGGGATCGCCTCGACCGCGGTGCAGTAATAGATGACATGCGGGTTGCCCATCGAGACACAGGTCATCCGGGGATCGAGCCCAGCCTCCTCCCACCATGCCGAGGGCTGACCAATCGCTGCCGAATCGGCATCGACAAGCCGTTCCTGGTCCGTCGAACCCTCCACCGGAATTTCGTCTGGCCGAAGCAACGGTGCTCCCATGTCGACCCGAACACGGCTGGTACGTGGGCCAGTGGGTGTGACGACGACCACCAGCACCCCCCGGCCTGTTTCAATCGTAACCTCTCCGGCCGCAGCATAGCCTCGGGCAACGACAAGGTGCGCCACACACCGAACACCATTCCCGCACATCTCTGACTCACTGCCATCGGCATTGAACATCCGCATGCGGGCAGCCGCCCGCGTCGAGGGCTCAATGAGAATGAGCCCATCACCCCCCACCCCGCGATGCCGGTCCGAAATCAGCGGCGCAAGTGCCGCTGCCGAAAATGGCGTCGTCTCAGCAAAGCGGTCGACATAGACATAGTCGTTTCCGAGTCCGTGCATCTTCACGAAGGCCAGGCCAGCAGCAGCCGGGTTACCATCTTTATTACCCTTCACCTACCACGCTCCTCGCCACACTCGTGCGTTGGGCAACGCCTCCCTCGGCAACTGCCGCCCATCCAGATCTCATGCCCCTGTATGGTACGCCCCGCTGAAATTTCTCTCCATCAGACCGAGGTCGGTTGCTGGCCATTTGCGTCGCCAAACTGGCCCCTGACGCCGTCACAAACCACGCAGCATGCCCTCTCCGGAATCACGTGGCCGGGTAGCCAGGCGACGGCTGCGTCCGGTTTCCTGCCGCTGTGACTGCAACTTTTGGAGTGCCGCTGCCAAGGTGGGGAACGCCTCTGTTGTCAAGTCTGGATCGGCAAGCGTCCCGTCAACGTGCAGCAAAAGAAACTGACCGCTGGCCCCCCCAAGCATCCGCTTCATCGCCGGCAGTTGCGTTTCGGCGTCTCCCATGATTGAGCGGAAGGTCATCTGCAGATCACCGTCGAAGCCGACCTCACCATTGCCCACCAGGCTGATGGCATCGCCGGCCAGTTCAATTTCGTCGAGATATGCATGCGGCCCTTCAATCCGAAACTGCACCGAACTTGAGCCGAACGCGTTTCGGTCAGGGGACTTCACCCGCAGCACTTTCAGCATGGCAACAACCAGTGGAAGCTCATAGATGTCAGCATCACGAAGCCGCAACTGGCCCTGCCCACGGAGCGAATGGCTGCCAGCGCGGGTGCCGCTGACCTCAATCGAGCCGTAGACCTGGCCACGGTAGCGGTGCGGTGTGCCCCGGCAGTCACAAGCGAGCCGCTCCAGGCTGGCATCGGTCAGACTTGCAGCCACCGTAAAGCCACCTCGCTCTGATGCTGAGGCCATGCCATCGATTTCAACCGCCCCACCAGCCACCGTTGCGGTCAGCCGTCGTGGGGTTCCGCCGTCCACCGTTGCCATCGCCCCAAAGCGGACGCCCTGCTGATCCATCAGCAATGGCCCCCGGACCTGTGTTAACTGGACGCCCTGCCAGATGGCACTATCCAGATCGAGTTCTCCCGAGGCATGCCAGACGTCGCCATCCGTTTGCCCCTGCAACTGCATCCCACCATGCACATGCTCGAGGGCCACTCCGACGTCGAGCCCTCCCTGTTCCATGTCAACATGACAGTTCCATGCTGCGGCACAGTGGCGGCCCCTCGCCTCAGGCTGCCCCGCATCCGACCCGCGTTTGGTTGAATAGATCTCAAGGCTGCCATCGACCGAGAGCAAGCCTCGGGGCTTGATGGCAGCAAGACCACGCTGTAGCCCCTTGGGCAATGCCCTGAGCAACTCGTGATCGGCCCGGAAGTGACTGGCCGACAGGTTGGTGAGCGATACCTGCCAACCACCATCGGGGAGAAAGCGGCATTGTCCGTCTGCAGCCACCGTTGTCCGGTCATGCACTCCCCGCCATTCCGTCAGGTGCAGCAGTCCGTCGTTCCAGGCAAGTCGCCCCTGCAGTTCCTCGAGTCGATACGGAAACCACGATGGCTCAATCGAAACCGTTCCCGCATGAGGCGTCGCTTCCAGCATGACCTGCGTGCCCTGTTCACCGACCGTATGCCGAACAGTGGCAGCAAAGTTCGCCTGGCCCCGGGGAGCGAGATCGTCCCAGAACGTGGCAACGGAACCGGGCAAGGCATCGCGAAGCTCCTGATCAAGAACAACCTGGCTCCCGGCAAGATCCAGCGTCAGGCTCCTCCGGCCTGAGGCATCGCTGATCAGCCGCCCCGAACACCGCACCACCCCGGTGTCATTGTGTCCGGTGATATCCGAAAGCACCCAGTTCTCTTCCCGCATCCGCACCGTCCCGCGGACCTTGGTCAGTGGGTACGGGAAGCGGACATACCGCATGCTGCAGTCCGCCAGATGGATGTCGAGCGAGTTGGCATGCCCCTTGGGAAAGGATGGATTCCGGTCCTGCCGAAACACAAAGTCGAAGGTGCCAGCGGCCCGCAGTTGGTGAAGCACATTGGCCCCTTTAGCCGGCATGGCCGCCAAGAGTCGGTCATCAATCGGCATGTCACTGCCGCGGACCTCGATGTGGCCGACCGATCCCCCGTCGTCAAGCCGCAAGGCTCCCGTCACCTGCACCGGATTGCCACCAGCCTGACCCGTCAGGTGCACCGTGACGATTCGGTCGTCCAGCATGACCGTACCGACGGTACGATCGAGCCGATAGGGAAAGCGGTAGTGGGTGATGGAGACGTTCCGGCAACGCAACGACACCTTCGGTGTGATGGCACCGCCACGCCGGACCAACTCTGCCCGGACGTCGACCTCTCCCTGTGGCAGAATTTTTTGCCAGTGTGCCGACCAGTCGTGCGGCAGAAAGGGCTGCCACTGTCGCCCCACCACCAGTCGCTCTGCCTCAAGCGTGCACTCAAAGTCGGCAGCATCGCTCCACCCCTGAGCGGACGCTGCCCCACGGAACAAGGTTGCTCCAGACCGCGCAGCAAGTGCTTTCACCCTGAGCCCCTGACGGTCAGCCGTAAACGCTGCTGAGACGTCTGTGAGGGGAAACGGCAGCCGTGGATGCTCAAACCGTCCGCCGGACAGGGCCCCCTCCACCTGGAAGGTCGCCGCCGACAGCGCATCGACTGCTCCTGCGGCTTTGGCGTTCAGACTCAGGCGGACCTTCAGGCCGCTAGCGGCCTGCCGATACCACTCCGCAGAGACAACATCCGGAGGCAGCAAAGAGACCAGCTGCGGCCCGAAGTCCAGCCCATCGATTGCAGCCTCAACCCGAAACTGCCGGGCAGCCAAGGCGACCGCGCCGGTCACGTGCAACCGCTCAACCCGCTGGCCATCCAGACTGAGCTGAATCTGCGACCAGGTGACGCCATCTGCATCGGTGACGGACGGCTGTAAATCGAGTCGCCCTTGCCTGAACGTCTCGCGAAAGTCAGCTCTAACGTCCTCGTAGAGGACCGTGGCCCCCTCGACGGTGATCGGCAGGGCGGCGCTCGTTGAGGACTGGCCGGTGAGCCGCTGGAGATTCCATGCCCCATCGGCAAAGCGAATGGCTTGAAGCACCGGCCGAAGCACTCGAACCGATCGGATCTCTGGTGTGCCCATGGCAAGGCTCGCCAGCGTGGCATCGCAGTGCAGATGGACTTCGTCAATGCTGAGCAAGTGCCGCCAGGCCTCAGGCAGCTTCGGATCGCTCAGCGACAGGCCCCGCACCACGATTCCCTGGCCTTCGTTGAGACTCGCCCCCTGCACCTCAACCTGCAGGTCTGGAAAGCGGGCCGCCAGCACTTGCTGGACATGCCCCCGAATCTCATCGTTCAGCCTGCTCGTACCGATCGCCACGGCCGCGACCACACCGGCAACCGTTACCGGAACGGCCCAGCGGACAAGTGACCAGAGAAAATCGGTGAGACTCTTCACAAGCAGAACTGTTCCCTGCAGGTCAGGGAGGCAGCGGGCACGGAGCGCGAGAGGGGAACCTGAAGGTGGTCGGGACGATAGAAATGGACTCTCACGGCGGTCAAGAGGCCAATCCCCCGAAAAGCCCTCTCAACTCACGCAGCCAGCGAGTTCGCCTGCAACTCGCCCAGCCCGCCAAAACGCTGCAGACACGCTGATGAGGCAGCAAGCGGCGTGGTACTCAGTCGGGGAGGAGGCGCACGAACATCCCACGTGGTCGCACGAGAGAATCTCCCAGAAGAGCTGTGGAGGAATCCTCTCTGGATCGGGGTGGGGAAAACAGCAGCCGCTGAATGGTTTCAGGGGCTGCTGGGCATCTATTTTGAATCGAGCTTCAGATCGATCCTGTTCGACCCACGCTCAACGGTGACGTTGATCGGGCTGTCGGTGTTGTATTTCTTCGGGATCAGTTCTTTCTGGCCGGGAACGTCTTCAAACCCTTCCATGCCACCATACTCCATACCCTCTTGGAACGTGGACATCCGGACGGAATGAATGCCCAGTAGGGCACCGTTTCGGTCTTGGCTGTAATACAATTCGTAGTAGCCAGAGGCATCACTGGTTGCTGCAGAAGGCCGTCCGCCTCCCGATGGGTTGAATTCTATGTTCGCGCCTTTGACTGGCTTTCCATCAAGCGTGATGTATCCCGAAACCGTTCCAAGTTCTGGCCCACGACTGCCACCACAGCCGATGCAGGTTAGGGCAGCGAAGGCCACGCCAAGGAAAATGACAAAGCTCTGAAGGCAAGATTTCACGACGTTCGCTCCTTCGGTGGTTTTGTGGTAATGGGATTGTGAGAGTTATTTGTAAGTGGTGGTGATAAACAAAGCCACTGGGTGACACGTTTCAGGCATCACCCAGTGGTCTGTGTCTAAGAGTCTGTGGCAGGTCCTCAGAACTCACCAACGACCTGCCCGTCATTCCGGCTGCAGAGTCGATCCCACAGAGAGGTCACACCAGCAGTGTTGTCCTGACCGATGTTTTCGTCAATGAACCGCGTTGCACCGTCAGCCATCACGACATTGATGCCACTCTGGTGATGAGACGTCACTCCCCTGGAGCATTGTCCTTTGTGCCCATAAGGGGTGTGGGTAGACGGGTTGTCGCCACCGAAATTAATGCGTCCTCTCGCTTGGAAGAGCACATCTGCATTGCCCATCCAATGCGTATTACCGCCAATCCTTCCGCTGACGTTGTACGGGCTTGCTCCAAGGCATGTGCCGAGTTGGGTGCCCGTACCAAACAAATAGGTGCGTTCTGCGAGAAGCACGGTCGAGCTCAGACCATCTGTGAAGTCTCGGAATCGCAGGCCGTCACCCTGTCCAAGAGCACCGTTGTACAGGTCTTTTGAGCCCGTTGTGTCAGAAGCAGCCGGAAAATTCTCAGAGCCGTTGTTGCCGACATAGTTTGTCCGCTTCATTTGGGCGCTGAGCCAACCGCTTGATTGCGTTACCCCAGTTCGGTGAGTATCTGTAGTCCGGGCGTCAGCATCCGACGGACAGATATGCCAATTAATCTGAGCGTCACGAATCGCATTCTTTTGGGTGTTGTTCATGTTGGAGAAATTGCCACTGTGAACGTCAAGAGTGTCAGCCAAACTGACTTCTTCCATAAATGCAAGGATATAAGCACCCCAAGCCGGATTGATCCCGTGGTGCGTGTTAACGCTCGTGTTCTCGAGTTTCCAACCAGGTGGAAGTCGTTTCTTGGCATCTTTGTAGTTATGGAAGCCGAGGCCTTGCTGCTTGAGGTTGTTTTGACAGCTTGACCGCCGCGCGGCTTCACGAGCCTGTTGGACGGAAGGCAGCAAGAGCCCGACGAGCACGCCGATGATGGCGATGACGACAAGCAGTTCAATGAGCGTGAAGGCTCTTGGGTGAGTGTTTCGCTGAGTCATGTGCATGAGAAAACTCCTTCTATGTTGCATGAGTAATTTCGTTGAGGGCCTCGATGAGGTTTGGGAGCATGGAGGACAACTCCTACCAAAAACAAAGCCAATGGAAATTCCGCCGAAGACTCTAAAAACTTACCTTTGTTAAAAAATTTGATCAATCGGGCAAACACACCACCCACTTCCGAGGGGTGACTGCTCTGGCCGCGGACTTCTTCGCCGGCATACCTCTCGTTGATTGCTACCAGGGCGTTGCTGGCCTGTATTTTTTTCTCCGTTCGGATGAGGCTCGACTGTAGCAACCAATCCCAAAATGGGCCGAGATTTCTTTTTCAAAATGCTATTCCTCAGCGGTTCAAGGATCTCGTGCTCGCGTTTGCTTAATGGGTCTGGCACAGAACCGGCGAGGGTAGAACCTTCTAAGCATCATCGCTGCCGAGCGAAGCGAAGCACCAACGGAGATAACAGCGCGAATACCGGGTGCGATCTCTTCACGGGTCGCCCGCTTGAGCAGATTACCCGTCAAACTTTTGTCGGATGAACCAAGCAATGCCACCGGGCATGTCGGACTGACAGGGATCGTCTCAGGGCTCAACTCGTCGCAAGTGCAGCCCAGTAGGGTGTTGACGGGCCCGCACCCCCCCCGGCAGATCGACGGCCGTCGGTGCGTTCGCCTCACTCAGGGATGTCAGTCCGAGCATGGCCGTCAGCCGCTGTAGATGGCCGCTGGAGAGTTCCTGCCGCGGCCAGCCCTGCTGCCGCCAGATGGCAAGGAGCACGTCAGCCACCAGATGAGGATCGTTCTCAGCCTGGCCAAGCCCTGCTCGCTCCAACAGAAGAGCACCGTCCGGACACTCATGCAAAGCCACGGCAATCAATTCGTCGACCCGTACCGTGCGAGAGGCCGCCTGGGCGGCCGCCTGCTCGCCGAGCCGCACCAGGGCCTCGGTCGCTGCCGGATAGGGCCCCTGCTCGACCGCAGCCAGTACGGCATGACGAAGGTAGTTCCGCGAGAACCCGGTGTCGAGGTTCGACTCATCCTCGACCCAGGGATGACCCTGCATGGTGAGATAAGCCCGCAGGCGCTCGCGTCTGATGCCAAGAAGTGGCCGCACCAGACAGACCCCCTCAGCCAGTTTTCGGGCCCAGGGCATGCCCGCCAGCCCGGTGAGGCCCGTTCCCCGCAGAACACGGTGGAGGATTGTCTCAGCCTGATCATCGAGGGTGTGCCCCACGGCCACATGCCGGGCGCCGAGGCTGCCGGCCAGTTCAGCCAGCACGTCATAGCGAAGCCGTCGCGCAGCGGCCTCAACACCCTCACCTGCCAGCCGGGCGCCGGGCTCAGCGAGCGCCAGCCTCCGCCAGTGACACGGCAGACCGAGGCTGGCACTCTGCTCAACGACGAACATTCGATCACGGGGTGCCGTCGGGCGAAGATCGTACTCGACATGAACCACGTTGAGCTGACGGCTCCAGGCAGCGTCTTCCTGGCGGGCCAGGGCGGCCAGGCCGTGCAACAACGCCATGCTGTCTGCTCCGCCCGACGCCGCCACAAGGACTGGCTGCCGCCAGTCCCAACTGGTCGGCAGGCCAGCCTTCACGGCAGCGAGAAACGCGGTCACCGACACCTGCTCTGAGTCCTTCATGCGTGGCACGGCTCCGACGAGCCCCTGAATTCCGTTGTTTCTCTAGCCTACCAGCCGGCCGACGACGACGCGGAGACCGGTGCACTCGCTGCAGTAAAGCGGCGGCAGGGTCCTGGAGACCGGAATGACGTTGAGGCAGGCAGGACGGGCCGCTAGCCTCCCCCCACGCCAAACCGCCCGAGCACCTCTGCCAAGGAACATCGATGCGTCGCTTCCTCTTCCCCTCAGTCGCCCGACGAGCCTGGCTCGGTCTCTTGGCTTGTAGCCTGCTGGCCGCCACCAGTGGCTGCTCGACCATCCTGACAGTCGCCTATCTGATCAGTCCAGAAGACATGCCGGCGGAATACAAGGGCCTGCGAGGGAAGCATGTGGCCATCGTCTGCCGGCCGGTTGTGGAACTTGAATTCACCGATGCTGGCACGGCGCGAGAACTCGCCGAACGCATCGGCGGCAACATTCGCGACAATGTCCGGGGCGTCAAAGTGATCAGTCAGCAGGAAGTCTCCCGCTGGCTCGATGAAAATGCCTGGGTCGATTATCCCACGCTTGGCAAGACCGTCGACGCCGATCTGGTCATTGGCATCGACCTCGATCACTTCTCACTGCATGAAGGCTCGACGCTCTACCGGGGCCGAACCACCGCTCACATGCGGGTCTATGACGTTGCCGACGGATCGGTTGTCTTCGACAAACGTATGGATGACTTCGTCTTTCCGGCTGACAGCGCCATCCCCACCGCAGACCAGTCTGAGCAGCAGTTTCGTGGGTTGTTCCTCCGGATTCTGGCCGGCCGCCTCTCACGATGCTTTCATGCCTACGAAAGCCGAGAGCACTTTGCGGAAGAGAATCTGATTTACTAGTTTCACGGCTGCGGGGCCATCCATGGCCCCCGCAGCCTTGGCGGAGCGGTGAACGCCAAGGGTTCAACGCTCCGCTGGCCCCCGGCCTCCTGGCCGGGGGTAGCGCGTAAGCCGCCGCAGGCCCGAAGGGATGCGCCGGCGCGAAAACAAGCCCCCCGCAGCCTTGGCGGAACGGTGAACGCCAAGGGTTCAAAGCTCCGCTGCCCTCCGGCCTCCTGGCCGGGGGTAGCGCGTAAGCCGCCGCAGGCCCGAAGGGATGCGC
>WTHB01000165.1:10625-17651 GCA_011523305.1 Planctomycetaceae bacterium
CGGCGCGAAAACAAGCCCCCCGCAGCCTTGGCGGAGCGGTGAACGCCAAGGGGGGCAGCACATACGCCGCCGCAGGCCCAGAAGAATCCTCCAGCGCGAGAACACACCCTGCGCTGCCCCCCGGCCGCCTGGACGGGGGCAGCGCGTAAGCCGCCGTAGGCCCGAAGGGCTGCGCCGGCGCGAAAGTCAGATCCGCTTAAGGTTCCGTCGCTCCTTGGGCGGCGTCAGCATGCGTCGTTGGTCATCCCGCGGCATCGGAGGATTGTTGTTATTTGCCGCCGGCCGGGGTGGCGGCGGATCGTTGATCCCCGTGTGAATCTCATTCCAGGCATACCCCAGTGGACTCCGCAACTCGCGGGCTGCCTGAAATGCCCACGGGGTCCCCGGATGTTCCTCCACAACCCGCTCCAGGTACTCCGTAGCCTGACGGGCAAGTTTTTCAACTTTTGAACCGACCGAGAGTTCCTGACTCGGCACCAGCACCCAGGTGTCACTATTTGCATTGCGAAACGGCATGCCCGCTTTGGCCTGAGCAAGCATGAGGTTGTAGGCGACCGTGCGAACCTTCAGGGCAAGCAACCGCCCCGTCGCCAGGTCGTAGCCAGCCTGCCAGCGTTTCTCCTCAATCGCATCGCGGTCGGCAAGGCCCCGCTCAAGGATCATCAGCACCTTGTCGATTCGCGGCTCCAGCACTGCAGCTGCTCGTTGAGCCCGCGTAAACAAGGCCGCCAGCTCCCCTTCACTCTTCTTCGGAAACCGTGTCTCCGGCGAATCCATGGGCTCTAAATTGGTGATGGAGGCCGCCGCGACGAGCGCCTGCTTGGCAGCGTTCTTGGCCAGCTTTTGCTTGAGTGTGGTCGCTGAGACATAGTCCGGCTGATACTCCCGCATCGCCTCGGGCTCGAAGAAATACCGCAGTCGTGAGGCCATTGCTGCCGTCATCCGATCGGTGACCCGGCCCCGAGCGTTGCGATTGGCATGCACAGCAATGTAGACGCCCCCCGTTTGGTAACAGAGTTTTGAAAGGCTGAAGGGGCCGAACCCTGAATCGATTGCCTCATCTGCCGCCGACACCCCTCCAATGCGAATCGCCTCCGGCAACAATGTCTCGGGCCCCTGCTCCACCACCGCCCAATCCTCAACCGCCGCGTAGGCTGGGTCGAATTCGACGTACCGCATCTCGATGAAGCGTCTTCCGAAGGGAGCGGGGACTCCGACAACGCAGACTGGTGTATCAAGCCGTCGACAGCGGGCGGCAACCTGATCTGCCAATACCTGATCGTCACCGACCTCATCGGTGAACACGACCACCATCGTGTTGGCTTTCCCACCGGGACGAGTCGCTGCCAGACGTTCTGCTGCCGTCCGAATGGCCGTGAACGTTTTTTCCATGCCGCTTTCATCAATCTCAATCTCACGGATTGCCGTCACCACCTCTTCCGACGTCGCCGTCGGCTTGTTGATGAGAAACCGCACCTGGTTTCCGTAGGCGAGGACCAGATTGGTCAGGCCGCTCGGCAGCGTTCCCGATTCGTCAATCCGCAGTTCCCGAAACACCCGCTCGAGTCGGGCGGCGATCTCTTGGCGTTGGGCCGCCAGACTGACCGACTGGTCAAAGACCCAGCAGACGCAGGTTGGGGCATCTTCCAGTGACCTCGCGATCTCAAGGCTGAGGCGATCAACCGCCCCCGCGGCACCAGTAGCTGCAGCCCCGACATTGACCCCGGCCACCATCTCGATCAGCTGATCAACCTGATTGGGCCCCATCGCCTCAAAACTGACCGGCTCGACCCGCACCCTGGTCTCAAGCAGGGTCTCAGCCTGCAGTGGGACGACTGACAGATCGGCTGCGGCTGGCGAGATCGCCTCGGCCACGGTCACCCCCTCCTCACTGAGCGCGCCGAGTTCATTGAGATCTTCTTCAGAGACCACCAACTCTTCCGGCTCCAGCACGAGTTCCGGCTCGGGTTCTTCCAGGGGTTGCTCAAGATTGATTGCGGGGATGGATGGCGGCGGCAGTTTGATCGCGACCAGCGCAAAGCCCACGAGCAAGGAGACATGGAGACAGAAACTAACCAAGCCGGCAAGGGAAGACACCATGCCGCTCGAGCCACGTCGTCGCCGAACGCCTCCTGAAGAGCCACCGTCGGCGGTATCACTGGCCCTACCAACTGCGGCTGGCACTGGTGGAGGGACGGCATCGTCAGGGCCTTGCCCCGACGGAACCGACGGCACAGCATGCATGCCGGGCTGTCCGCTGAAATTCTCTGGATGCATCGCCTCACTCCCGCTCGCTCGTTAAAATCCACTATCCGGCGAAGAGGACCGCATCACCGCTCAGCAACAAGCAACTGGCTGTTACGAAATGCGATCGGCATGCCCATGGAGTTCTTCGTTAGTATACTCCGCACGATCTCCGGAGTCCTCTGCAGACCGGCCCAGTGCGTGGTCGCTCAAATACGTGGGACTGCTCTTGCGGGCAAAAAACCTGTCCAGCCAGGGCGTCATGGCCCTTCCAGACGACCCAACCCATCCCTTCCGAACAACGAAGCAGGTAGCGACATGACTGGCCCAGGCTTCCCCTTCACGACACCGCACCGCCTAGCCGCCACTCTGCTCAAGCGGCTCTGGCTCAGAACGGCACATTGTCACCGACAGCGTGGCTGGCTGATGTTCACCTGCTGGTGCGTCGCCCTCAGTTCTTCTGCTGTGTTTTCAGCCGAGACCTCTCCGCCGGAACAGGTGTCGCTCGAAACATCAGACCGGGTCTCTCTGAACATGTCGTTCTATCCGGCTGGCGAAGCCCCGACTGCCACGGTGATCCTCGTCCATGACATCGGTGGCTCACCCACAGGTGTGCAGGATTTGGCCCGCGGCCTCCAGCAGGCAGGCTGCGCGGTTGCCGTGCCAGAACTGCGGGGCCATGACGGAGCCAGCGAACGCGTTTCGGCGGCGTTGAAACCGCAGGACATGAAAATGATTGCTGCCAGCGGAGGTGGTGCCATCCGTCAGCAGGCGTTGGTGAGAGGTGATCTGGAAACAGTCCGGAACTGGCTGAAGGCCCGGGAAGCCGAGGGGGATGTTGATCTCGAGCGACTCTGTGTGATTGGTTCAGGGCTCGGCGGGACGCTGGCGAGCTTGTGGACGGTTGCAGACTGGAGTTGGCGTCCCAACACCCAGGGCCCGCAAGGACAGGACGTAAAGGCTGTTGTGCTGATCAGCCCAGAATGGGCCGGCAAAGGCGTGTCCCTCACCACGGCCCTGGCGGCCCGAGCATTCGTCGATCGCCGGCCAACCCTTCCACTTCTCGAACACCTGCCCCTCCTCATCATCGCTGGACGGGGCGACGCGGTTTCCGATCGCCTGTTCAAGCGACTCCAGGCCGCCCGACCCCAAAGTTGGTACACGATCCGCCCTGATGGATCAAAGACCCAGGCTGACCGCAAGGATGATGGGACGCCGCCAGCGGGAATCGGCCCCGTTGTCTATGCCCAGATCAACACATCGCTCCGAGCCGACAAACTCGCAACGCTCCCAGGAAGCGGCACCACGCCGCTGGCACTGTCGCTCTGGTTTATCAAGCAGTCGATCGAGTGAGATACGTGCCGCTGAACACGGCCGGCCCGCATCACGGCAGCCGAAGTTCCATGCCTGGCACGAGCAGGTCGGGGCTCCGCAACTGATCGCGGTTTGCTGCAAAGATCGCCGCTGCCATCCCGCCATCGCCGTACACCCGCTGTGCGATTGACCCAAGCGTTTCCCCGGCCGTGACCCGCAACGAACCACGGCTCGCTGCCTGCTTCGGCGAACGTGGCGTCACCGGCCGCAACGCAGGCGGCTGGCCCAGCCAGGGTGTCGGCCCAGATGGCTGCCGCAGGCTCGCCTCCCCAGAAGCGACCCCAGGTTTCAGCGGCTTCATCTGTGAACTGACGGCGCCGACCGGGACAATTCCTGCTGGCTCAATCTGCTGCCCTCGCCCAACTTCCCCCTGTGCGTCGGCAAACACCGCCCAGGCTGGCGGAACATCAAGGGACAGGCCAATGGGGAGCAGATCGGGACGCTCAAGCCGATCAGCATTGGCTCGCCAGAGAGCCGACGCCCCCCGCGGATGCCCATAGAGCCTTGTCGCAATGCCCGTCAGATCATCACCGTCCTGCACGCGATACTGCTCAGGAAGGGACGCCGGCATCTGCCGCAGTGGTGCGGCAGCAAGACTCTGGGGCATCACTGCAAGACGAGCTGGGGCTGGCGTTGCTGCATCCAAGAGTGGCGGGGGTGGCATCTCGACCGTTGAGCGATAGGCCGTCGTCAGATCGGGCGGACGTGTCGTCCGCAGGGTCTGCGGAAGGCGTTCTGGCCGGGCTGCTGCCGTGGCTGTTGGCAACGCTTGAACAGTCCCGGCCAACGGAATTGATCGCGGAGCTGACGACGGCTGCAGTGACTCAGCAGTTGACTGCGGCGCTGACTGCTCCATGCCCGGCACCGCATAAACGCCAACCGCATCGGACTGCCCGCGCTGCCAATGGTGGCCACCCGCACCGTGAACCCCAGCCTCTGTTGATCCCCCGCCTTGATCGACCGACTGAACCACCGCCGAAACAAAGGGGGCGGCCAGAAAACCTCCCGCGACAACCAGACCGAGTCCGACCACAAACCGAAAAATCTGCACAATGCTCGACATGGCTTCACCGAATCGGAGGGGTTGCGACATGAGGGATCGAGCGCGGCGGAACAGCCACCCCTCGAGGGGCCGCGAACCTCCGCCCTCAGTCCTGAAGCAAGGCCGGAACGGCCAGGGGAAAGGGCTTGAAGCATTTTCAGACGGCCAGAACGCATCCATTCAGCTGCCTGTTGCTCCATTGCAACTATGCGCCATAAATGCGGCCATGCCCGCGCATCAGGGCCAGTTTTTCCCGCCCCACTTCTGGTGCCCCCCTGCCGGCGACTGCAGCGCAGCCCACTGCACTCTGGGGTTTCCCGCTCCGATTGCCCCGAACAGACCGGTCAGGCAGTCTGGGTCGCCGTTCCGGCAGCGGCCCCGGATGCCCCCGAGGCAACGCCCCCCAACCGTCCCTGAAGCCAGAGGACAATTGGCGAGGCGATGAAGATGGTGCTGTACGTGCCGCTCACGATACCAATCAGGATCGCGAAGGCGAACGTGTGGATCCCCTGCCCACCGAGTGCATAAAGAATCAC
This sequence comes from Planctomycetaceae bacterium, assembly GCA_011523305.1. Lineage (GTDB taxonomy): Bacteria > Planctomycetota > Planctomycetia > Pirellulales > UBA1268 > UBA1268. The sequence goes on from WTHB01000165.1 coordinate 15,822, forward strand.
AGCCGCCAGCAAGGCAGTTCCGGAGGTGAGGATCGTTCGGCTGAGGGTCTGGTTGACCGCACGATCAACCATGTCAGCCGTAACGCTGGTGCTCTTTCCACGGATTTCTCGCATCCGGTCGAAAATAACGATCGTGTCATTGATCGAGAACCCGACGATCGTGAGCAACGCCGCAACCACATCGAGACTGATCTTGAAGTCATCGACCAGCGCCCACCCCAGGAAAGGAGAGAGCATGGTACTCAACGCAATACACCCAATGGTCACCAGCACATCGTGCAGCAGGGCCACCACCGCCGCGAGGCCGAACGCCACATTCTGAAATCGGAGCCAGACATAGGCGACAATCATGACCAGACTGGCAAGCAGTGCGTAGACAGCCGTCACTTTGGTGTTTCCCGCGACCTTGCCACCGATGCGATTCGCAGAGAGGTAGACCGGTGTGTCGGCCAACTTTGCAGCCACCTGCTCAAGAATGCCACGAGTTGTTTCGGGATCAAGCGAAGTCGACAGCGTCCAGTTCTGGTATGGCTTGAGCCGAGCAGTCATTCCCTCCGCCTGCAATTCAAAAGCGGCAGCCTGCTGGTCGGCCGACGCAAAGGCCTGCTGAATCGTCTCGCGGAGTGTTGGCAGGTTGATCTTCTGCGGAAAGTCAAGCTGCACTGCCGTGGTGAGCGACTCAATCGCCACGTCGTCGGCTTCGCTGTCCTCAGCAGCAGCCGCGTTCGGGGATGACGCTGCCGAAGGGCCGGCAGACGAAACAATCTCACCGAAACTCATTGAGTAGGTCGCCAGCCGGCCAGGGAAGGCCTCACGCAGAGTGCGTTCCACCGTCTCTGCGTTACGCTCGGAGGTGTCGATCTTGTACCGCAGATTCGGCGCAGCATCGCCAACAGTCACAGAACTGACCGCCACATCGGGCAGGCCCGACACCGCCCCTCGAACCGCCCCAATGTCGAGCGCCTGATCCGGCTTAAAGGCCACTTGAACACTCGTCCCACCGGTGAAATCGATGTCAAACAGTCCTTGGCCCCGCTGCCAGGCAGCTGCCACGCCAATGCCGATGACGACCAGTGACCCGATCACCGCTGGTCGTACCCAGCGGACAAAACGATAGTCGGTGCGGCCAAACAGGCGGCCCATCGACAGTTTCTTCAGCAACCGCTTCTGCTCAGCGAAGTCAAAGATCACCCGGGAGCAGAACACCGCAGTAAACAGGTTGAGGCTGAGGCCAAGAATCAGCGTCACCGCAAATCCCTTGAGCTGATCGGTCCCAATTGAAAACAGCACGATGCCAGTAATCAGGGTCGTCAGGTTGGAGTCGACGATCGTCGAGAAGGCTCGCTGGAACCCGTTCCGGATAGCCATCCGGACCGAGGCCCCCCGATCGAGTTCCTCCCGCATTCGCTCATAAATCAGCACGTTTGCATCGACCGCCATACCAACTGACAACACAAGCCCGGCCAGACCAGCCAGGGTGAAGGCCGCCTTGATTGAAATCATCAATGCCAGCACCAGCACGATGTTCAGCAGCACCGCGAGGTCTGCCACAAGCCCGGAAAAGCGGTAGTAGGCAAGCATGAAGGCGAGCACAACGATTGTTGCCAACAGCATGGCCTGAGCACCCGAACGAATCGTGTCAGCCCCCAACTGAGGGCTAATTTTCTGCTCACTGATCGGGTCCTTGGAGAGGGCTGCTGGCAGGCTACCTGCATTGAGCACGCCGACCAGAAACTCCACATCAGAGGGCTTGAAGCTACCGGTGATCTGGCCGTCATTCGAGATGGTGCTGCGGATGGTTGGAGCCGACAGCAACACGTCGTCCAGCAG
>WTHB01000132.1 GCA_011523305.1 Planctomycetaceae bacterium
ACCTGCCACCTGGCTACAGCAACGATAACGGCTGGATGGTGACGGCGTTCATCCTTCCGTTCATGGAGGAATCGGCACTGTTTGACCAATTAGATACCCAGTCGCCGATGGATGTGACCAACACCACATTGCTGGCGAACCTGCGGAGCGTTATCCCCGGCTACCTTTGCCCTGCAAGCGTCGATCCTGTCAAAGACCAAAGCCCCGACATCCGTGCCAATGGCGTCAAGATTGGGCTGTCGAACTACATTGCCTTCAGTGGCAGCCAAGACCTCCGTTGCTCACAGTCTGGAGCCAATGGAATATTTTTCTGGGATAGCGACATCACCTTCGAAGAGGATCAATAGGACCAGAGTTTGGGCGGTATTGGTCATTTGCTCGGCTTGAGGTTCAGCTGGACGTTTGGGTTGGGCGTGCGGAGTTTAACGCCTTCGGGAGCTTCGATCTTCGCTTCGATGACATCGCCATTGCGCTGCCATTCCACGTTGATGAGGCCGAGAGGCGTGGGGACGCTGCCTTTGGCCGAGGTGAGTTCGCCCGCACGCGGGTCGAAGATCGCGTCTCGAAAACCCGCGCTGCCGGGGCGGATGCCGAGCACGTAGCTGGTCAGCAGCCAGTTGACGCTGGAACCACAGGTGTGAGCATGTGTCTGGCGGCTGGCGGTGAAGCCTTCCGACCAGTGCATGGCTCCACGTTTCGTCACCCAGTGACCGTAGTTGTTCTGGATCAGGCGGATGGCGTCTTTATCCAGCCCTGCCTCGAAGAGGGCTCCGAAGATTTTGTCGGTCCATAGCGGGCTCATGCCATTGTTGTTGGGATCGTCTGGTTGAAAGGCGCGAACCACGAGTTCAGCGGCGGCTTTCTGTTGCCGTGGTGTGCCGAGTTTCAGCAAAACAGCCAGTGCATTACCATGGCGCGTGCAGGGTGTGGGTGTCAGATCTCCGTCTTGTCTTTTGATCGAATTGACAGTGATTTCATGCCAGGGGTCACGGAGCCAATTTCTGGCGCGATCATCGGCTTTGATCTCGTCCGACGGCTCGATGTTTTCGCGCCATCCCTTGTGCTCGTCCGACCAGAAGCGCGCTTCGACGGCCGCGGTCACCTCCCGGTCGCGCATGCGGCAATGCTCGGCCAGTTCCTCATCCCCGGCAATCTCGGCGACTCTTGCTGCGTTTCTGTAGGCCCGCAATACGACGAGGTTCAGCGTCAGGTTGTAAGGGTTTTTGTTCCAAGGGCGTTGTACCCAGTCAAGGAAGACCGCCCGCCCCGGTGGGTGGAGGAAAAGCCCTTCGGTCGTCATGCCGGCCTCGACTGCCTTGAGCATGAATCGGCGAAGGTCCGGCAGCACCTCATGCAGCAACTCTTTGTTGCCCGTGAGGTCGTGATACTGTGCGAGGGCCACGGGCCATACGCAGTTGTAGTCTGTAATACATTCCAACTTTGGTTTCCCCCAGCCACGCGGTGCGGCAGAATCAAACGCACCATCGGAGTGTAATCTGGATGACTGCCCCCACTGAAGAAGGCCGCGTTTCCACAGGCTGGTGTCGCCATAGGTGGCCCAGGCGCCTAGCGCGGCCACGCAGCCGTCGTGAAGCCATTGCTGTTGCTCGCGAAAATTGTTATCGACGAAGGCATCGAGCATTCCGGCTCGCAAAGTGCGATCTGTCGTCTCCCACACCTGGTTAAGTGCCGGGTCGCTGCACTTGAAGGACAACGGAGAACCGACATCGTGGTGGGCACGGATCGCCTTGACGCAAAAGGTGACCGGATGATCCGCCCGGACCACCACGACCTGGTAGCGAAAGCCCTGCAGGATGAAGGACTGCCATTGTGAATCACCCTCTCCGACAATGAACCGATCGAACTGACCGGGCGAGTTCGGCCCTGCTTCAACACCCCATACCGATGGATGCTGGTCGCTTCCCTTCAGGCTGTAAGCACAACCATTGTCCAAGATTTCCCCACCCTTAGCATCACGCACTTCAATACGTGGATGGGCTGCGTGATTCCATCCGTAGTCAAATGCCAGCGCCACGAATCCATCCTTTTCGGGTGATACCGTAACCCAGCCTTTGTTATCCGTTCGGGGAGTTTCGGCGAGCGGCTCGAACGAAGACTTTTTCCATATCAGCCACGGATTTTTGCTGGTGAGAGCATCAGGCGGGTTTGCCCCCCTGACGGCCCAAACAATGCGTTCCGGTTTCACCAATGTTTCCTTCATCGGTTTCGTGCCCCGTGGCTCAAAAGCCTTCCATGGTTTTTCGCCGGGAGCCGCGACCTTTACCGCCCGCCGCCAGCCTGCTTCCCCTGCGCCAACGCGCCAGCCGACCGGTTCCAGACGTGCGTCGTAGCCTTCCTGAAAGCCAGTCTGCCCCCAGCTAAAATATCCGGGAAAGGCCAATTGCCAGTCAGCATGACAAGCTTGCCAGTCCTCGTTAGTCCGTAGTGGCTGAGTCGATCCTGAAGCAAATTTGACATCGCCTTCAATAATGAGCCCGTGCTTACCTGAATAAATATGTTGACCATTGGAATAGCCAAATTCGTGGATCTGTGCGGCAATCCAGTTAGCTCCTTTGTGCAGGAAGGGTGCCAGGTCATGTTCGTCATACGCTTGTCGCCAGGGATAACAGCGAGCCGGGCCTCGACCAACATAGGTCCCATTGACCCAGAGGATGTAGCGTGCATCGGCAGTGACGCGGACGGGCGCGGTGGATGGCTTGTCTTCCAGGGACAACTTGTGCCGGAATGCGTAATGTACATTTCGTGCCGGTCGTCCGTCTGAGTCTGCCGGGAAGCCGATCCAGAGCGACTCCGAGAACGCCGTCTGATCGCCATTGGTCTCGGAGAGAGTCTTCGGATCAGAATCGGCTGCTTTCCAAAGGGAGAATTCGGTTACTGCGTCGAGGGCACTGTAGCCGATGTGGGTGATCTGTTTGACCGGACGTCTGAGTGTTGCGCTCAGCCGCGCACCGCCGCGTTCTTCAAGCACGATTTCATTGGCGGCAGCGTCGAGGTGGACTGTAAATGCCAGCGGCGTTGCGTTTCCGGTAAGTGGCTGGGTGTGTGGAGTGTTGGGCGTGAGTGGGCCTTCGATCACTGTCAGCTTCTTTTGACCGCCGAAGAACGCTCCGATGTGGATGTGCCGGGATGGGTCGACGCCGTCGCTGATGGTCAGAAAGCCGTTCACCCAGCGCTTTGGGAATTCATGTCCCGCGGCCGTCGAACAATGGAACTTAAAGGTCGCTTTGCCTTGAAGGGGGCGATCGAGTTTCTTCAACGCGAAGCCGGCCTCACCCTCCGCTGCATGGAGTCGATAACCGGCGTCATCATCCAGCTTCTCGACACGGACGTTTGCGGTCGCCGCGAAATTTCCCTGCGGTTTGATCGCCAGCGGGGAAACGGGTCGCGGATGTGCAGGAACCGGACTCGTTGGCTTTGGGCGCAGCATGTTCGCGTCGACATCCTCGCGCCATGCCGCCAAGCGTTTCTTCAGTTCCCCTGTCTTGTCAGGATGCTTTGCGGCAAGGTCCGTCGTCTCGCCCATGTCCGTAGCGAGGTCGAACAGCTCAGGCGCGTCAGGCAGCGGCACGAAGGCAGCCAGTTTTTCCGGAATCATGAACCGGC
>WTHB01000059.1 GCA_011523305.1 Planctomycetaceae bacterium
GCAGGGTGTTCCTGCCGCGTTTTGAATCGTGGCTGTCTGCTCGTGGAATTGGCCCCCGGCTTCCCATCGCATTACCTATCAACTCGTTTTTTTAGATCGCCCCAGCCACGCGTAGGTAGATAACGCTAAGGGGCTACCGAAGTACCGCCGCCTTGATTCAACGCCCCCCCTCCACCAATACCGGGTGGGGGGGGAGAGCATCACGGGGGGCACTACGGACGCAATCGTGACTGGCCTCAGGCCTAGCGTGCGTGGGGCGTTCCCAACTTCTTCAGTTCATTAGACCACGGGCGTCGAGTGAGTTGCCGAGAGGCGTCTGCCACCGCTCGAAATTCTCAGTTGCGTGTTTAGGACAAACCCTGATTTCGGTAGTGTTCTATCATAGGCCGTGAGATCACCACTGTACTTTCATAAGCACACGGGTCGCACGCTGAACGGCCTTTCATCAGACACGTAATAGGTGTGTCTAAATACTCCAAATTTTCACGCCGAGGATTGTGATGAAGTTCAGACATTCGCGCCCTGCCGATTGGGTGAGACATTTCATGCCTCATGCCCGCCTGTGTTTTCTGGCATTTTTGCTGAGCACGCCAGCCTCCTCATTACTCGGGGCTGAGCTCAACACGGTACTAAACATTGACGTCCCCCGAGAGAACTGGGTCCATCAAGCAAATCTCCAGGTACTGAAGTGGGATGTCAAAAACCGAGGGTACAAGCAAATCTCTAGTGTCTTGGGTTTTAATTCTGAATCCAGATTATCTGCTACTGTTCAAAGAGGGCGGTATCTAGTCGAGGTCTTGCAGATTACTCATGAGGGATCAGGCCTGCGTGCACTTCGTACAGCCGCTGCACACGTTAAAGATGCCACCCAAAGTATCACGCTTCCAAAAGGCGTTCATCGTGACTTGACGGTGTCACTGAATGGCAAGACTCTTCCGATTCAGTCACTCTTTGTCCGGTCTGCTGCAGAAACAGGCGATGTTCGGCTCACACCAAAAAAGCCATGCGAATCAATGCCTTTGGAGCTTTCTGCGGGCACGACGTATCGGTTCATCGTCCACGCCACAGATGGCACAGACCACGCCTTACTTAATATGGAGCTTTCGAGTGACGATAGCTGGTCTCTTGTGGCGGACGACAAGAATCAAATCTGCTTCCCCATTCGCTCAGACACTCCTCCGATAAGTGACGCCACCGTTTGGTGTGCTTTTCCTGGGAAATGGGTGCAGATTGACAACGCCGAAGCGGCGACGCTTGTGACCAACCATAAGCGAATGTTGATGAATTACATTCTCCGCCTGCAGAACGGAAGGCGAGCGAAATTTGAGCGGCGGCCATACATTCTTAAGAAGAAAACTGATGTTTCTATTGGCGGCCCAATCGTTGCACAGGGCTGGGCATTCGCCTTGTATGAGGAGCTAGGCAGCGGCTGGAAACCACATCTGCGGTGGGGTCTCTCCCTCCTCGACACTGGGGGGCATCAAGTTGCTCTTGCTCAGTCCAGCCTTAACCACAAGTTCTCAGCAAGTATTGACGGCAGTCGCCCTGTTGCCACAAAGGACGACAACAAAAAATTGGATGTCAAGGCGGAACTATTCGCTGAGAAAAACAAAATTCTTTCGGCCGTCAAGCTCTGGGCAACTTGGGAATGGGAAGCGAAGCATAGCGGACCTATACCGACAGAAGAACTGGCCACGGTAAGGTCACAGCATTTTGAACTTGAGGCACCAAAGCCATGGCGTTGGCAGACGCAGAACTACCTCAACATGCTAGAACGTTCGTACTCGATATGCCGAAACTTAACGAAACGAAACGGTCCAAAAACAGTGAACGTCGATTGGCGGCACAGCCCCGGCGGAGCAGCGAAAGCTTCGGTTGGTCGCGTCGAGGGAGGGCAGCAGGATATCTGGATGAGCCTGCCTTTTAATGGCTTCAGGCAATGCTGGTCACAATTTGCAGAGCCGTCAAATGGGAGCGGTAACCCCTATATGATTCACGAGACACTGCATCTTTTTGGCTATAACCACGGGCCAGAGATGACAAGCATTGAGCACCGAGGAGAGTGGTTATTCAAGCAGGTTGACTGGCACCTCCGCGATCATCCGGAACAATTTCTTGAGTACGTCAGTGTTGACTAAACGGAAGCAGGTTTTTGCCTGGCTAAACCAAGTTCAAGTCACGCTAGTCCGCCAAGTATTCTGTGTTCGCATAGCGGACAATTTGCCAAACATGATTGGACTGAGTGTTCCCTGTTCCTCCGTGCCAGTTCTTCTTTTTGTTGCAACCGTGCCAACAAGGCGGCAAGCATAAGTTCGTGGCATCAGCACAATCCACTTCTGAGGTCGCCCCTATCAGCGGAACCGCAGCATCGCTGGGGATCTGGAGGTTATGCTGACTGCTGACGCCCCCCCCCTCACTCTCCGCCTATCGCCTGCACAAAGGCTGCCCGGTCTTCGGGAGTCATGGCTTTGATGAGAGCTAAGAGGTCGGCTGGGGTGAGGCCAGCCGAAGCCGTGGTGCCGGGTATGGTGCCGGGTGATTCTCGAAGTGATGTTTCTTCCGTGGTTTCTGCCTTTGTTCGATCCCTGTCGAGGGTACTTCGTTTCGCAGTCGTTCTGGAAATCCCGTTGTTTCTCGCAGGTTTCAGAAACCTTTGACGGCTGCTGATGGCTTCTGACGGGCGTTGCTCGCACCGTTTTTACGCCGCTTGCGAACTCAAAGTCGCTTTCAGTGACCATCAAGTAGTGGGCCCGTCACACCTTCCCACTGTGCCCCCACCAGGCATCAACCACATGCGGTGGCAAGGTGTGGTCCAGTTGAGGAGACGCCCGCCTCAATCCAGATAGCCAACAACGAATCAAGTGCCATGACGGTGAAAATGTGGCCTTCAACCGTATTTACGCAATATCACGCAGCTAAAGACCGCATCATCCAACACAGATCATGGATTCTCGAAGTGTTCGGTTCACTTACAGTGCCTCGCGGATGACGCTTTTCTGAAGAAGACACTGACCTGTCCCACGTGACCGAATCTGCACGCACTCCAAGCAATTTCGAGAGACACCACGAACGAGCACTAAGAGCCTAGATCAACTAAAATTTGACTGGTGACCGACTCGCACTTGATCAACTAGGTCGATCATAGCCTTTGACACCGATCGCTTACTCACTCTCCTCAAACCACTGGTCTGGTTAGATACCTACGCCGCAAGTACAATTTCTACTGGTTGAAGTGTGGACGGAGCTTATTGATTTTTCTGTTTTCAATATAAACAGCAAACTTTCTTAGAGGAAATAAGGATTACATCATGCGACAACTCATGCTCTCGATTGCCTTCGGCCTCGTGATTCAATGCTCACAGGCCAGCCAAGCAGAATCAGCGGAAATCGTTGATTTATCTGTTGCGGCAAAGCAGCCCGGACTCCGAATTATTGAAAACAAGATAAAAGGAGGTGATCCACTTTCGGCCGCAGCAAGCGAGTACGTTTCGCAGCGTAGCAGGGTGACGATGCTTAACCTTAAGAACTCTGTGAAAATGCACTCTGTGGTCAACGGAAAGCCTCCAACGTTTGCTGAGTTTCAAACCTTGATGAAACAGCATCACGTTACCCTGAATGACCTGCCTGCCAAAAGGCTCTACGGCTACGACCCAAAGACTGGGGGTATTGTGATTCTTGAAAAAACAGACAACTGATCTGGATGAGCCACCAGCAACCTGTTGTTCATTAGCCGATAGGAATACTGCTTCAACCCGCTGTTTTTCGGTCTTGTGAATCTGCCGCAGGTGTTGCCATGCTGGCAATGCCGAACCAAATTGAAAACCGCCGTGACTTTCCAAACCGCCAATTAGTCTTCGAGCCACCGAACATACACAGCCGCAAAAGGGAGAAGTTTATGCCGTTAGGAAAAAAGGTCCTGATTGTTGTTGGCTGCATTGTACCCGCAATGCTGATATTTGGAGGTCTAGCGGTCGCGTTTATTAAGACCCCTTCAGGCCCCCTCTGGGAAAAGGTTCCGCAGATTGCTGTGATCATGAAGGCAGGAATGGGGGTGATTTTTGGCGGATCGTTGGGCTTTGGTGCAGCAAAACTCTACATCAACATGAACAGTGACGACTTCTACTATTAAGTTAGAAGGGCAGCCCATCAAGAGGTTTTTACTTCCCACGTAGAACGAACATGCTGGCAGTATTGAATAAAAAATCTATGAACTGCCTATCTAACGATCCTCACCGACACAGTACACAAATTGTGTTGACCGAAAAATGATTCGGCCTTGGTCTAATGCCGGAGTCGCGTTGAACTGCTCCTCACCATCACCAAGATGGTTCTCTGCAATCACCCGAAACTCTGGATCGGCCGCCATGACAAGACAGGCACCACTGCGCAACTGCGCATACAGACGACCATCACCCAAAACTACCGAGGCATACACTCGATCCCGTTCCTCGTAGCGCTCACGAAACAAGGTGGCCCCATCTTCCACGCTCACGCACTGTGCCATACCTTTGTCATGCGACCAGTAAAGATGCCCCTCATGAAAAAGAGGTGTCGTAACATTTGCACCGATGTTGACTTCCCAAAGTTTATGCGTCTCCGTAACGTCACCACGCCCCCCTGCCTTCACCGCGATGGTGCGATTTTGCCGACCGCCCGAGCAGTAAAGAACGTCGTTTACAACAACGATGCCTGGCACCACGTAGTCTGGAATTCCCTGACAAGTCCAAAGAACTTTTCCAGTGTGTGGGTCATAGCCCCTGATGCTGTCTATGTGGTGCATCACTAGTTCCGGCTCACCGCCTGAAGGACGAACGATTACTGGTGTGGTCCACGCGCGCTTAATATCCTCGACCCGCCAGACCTCTTCCCCCGTAAACTTGTTCATTGCAACAAGAGCCTGAGACTCAATTGCTGCATTTATGAAAATCAGGTTTTTATAAGCAATCGGTGACGCAGCTGCTCCAAAACCAGCAACACCGGTTCCGATATTTGTTCGCCAAAGTTCCACACCATCAAGTGAACAACAGACAATACCCGAGGGACCAAACGCTGCATATATCCGCTCACCGTCGGAACACGGTGTCGGTGAGGCATAGCCGTGATCAGCGACACGGGGCGTCGCCTCCTGTTCATCAGGCGATGGTGCCAAAGTGAGTTTCCACCGCTCGCTGCCATCTCGACGAGAGAGTGCAATAACGTGCAGTTGAAGATCACTTCTTTCCCCTGGCGCGTCCAGTTCTTCTCCATAGCCACTGTAGCCGGTGAGCACGACAAGGTCCTTCACAAGAATCGGACTACTCGACCCACGAGCCACTGGGCTCTTCCAAAGAAGGTTGCTCGTGCCAGACCAGTGTAGGGGAAGTGGAACAGCATCAGCGGCTCGTCCAGTCCCATTCGGCCCTCGAAACCGCATCCAGGAGTCGGCAAAAATCCGTGGCGTTGCCCAAGACCAAAGAATACTGAAAAGCACCACTGCATAAGCACATGAATGACTTAATGGGTAAGAGCTTCGCATTCTGTGCCACCTCTTGTTAGCTCAACAGCTCGCGTATTGGGTTTCCATCCCGCACGATCATGACAGGCCGACCTGTGCTCGTGTGGTATTCCTTCTTCGGATTGATTCCGAGCAGGCTGTAGTATGTCGCTGCGACATCATCTGGAGAATAACCGTCGTGTCGCGGCCCACTTGCAGTGTCATCCGTTTCACCCACCACTCTTCCACCAGTGATTCCACCTCCTGCCATCAACATAAACATGGCACGGGCATAATGATCTCTTCCGTTTCGTGTCGTATTGATCTTTGGCGTCCGACCAAACTCACCTGTGACAAGCACTGATGTCGAATCAAGAAGCCCCTTTTGCTCAAGACCGGCGAACAAGGCTGATAAACCTTCATCGAGAGGTGGCAGCTGCTTATTTTTGAGTGCGTTCCAATTGTCGCGATGGGTATCCCATCCGCCATAGGAAATAGTGACAAACGGCACTCCATGCTCAACAAGCCGTGTCGCTAGCAAGCAACTTTGGCCAAACTTTGTCTCACCAAACTGCGCCGCAAAACTCGAACTTTCGCGGCTTGTGTCGAATGCTTCTTTCGCTTTTGGCGAGGTGATAATTTTGTAGGCCTGCTCTGTAAACCTATCCAAACCTTCAACAAGTTGGTTCTTCTCTTGAATCAGGCTGAAACGCTGATCAAGATCTTCAAGCAACATTTGTCGCCGCTCGACATCACTGATCGTAAGGCTGCCGTCCAGCGTCATACCGCGGACACTAAAAGGCAGACCTGGTGTCGGCGTTTTCCCTGTAGCAAGGGCCGCGTACTTTACGCCAAGATAGCCAGTGCCACCTTGGTTATTTTTAGGAATCGCGACGTTATGCGGCAATTCGCCCGGCCCACCAAGTTCACGACTTACAACAGCGCCATAGCCAGGAAATTCGAGTGACGGAATCGGACGGTTCCCTGTATTCACATACTCTTGCCCGAGCTTGTGAGCGGCGAGTGAGTGGGTAATTCCTCGCAAGATTACGTACTTATCCATGCACCTCGCGAGCTTTGGCAAGTGCTCACTAATCTGAATGCCCGGAACTGAGGTTTTAATCGCCTTAAAGTCTCCACGATACTCAGAGGGTGCATCGGGCTTTGGATCAAAGGTGTCCATATGCGACGGACCACCAGGAAGATTTATAAAGATTGCAGCTCTCGCACCCTTAGGCTGCACGGGAGCGGCGTGCGTCCAACGCAAATAACTTGAGAGGGATAGTCCTCCAGTACCAAGTGCTCCCAGCTTCAAAAAATCTCTGCGAAGAACTCCGTCACAGGTTCGGTGAATAGCCATTTGTGTTCTCCCTTTATTTGATCTGGTTTTCTTTTTTGACTCGACTTGGCAAAACAATGGAACTAATGATTGAGTGCGAATTCTTTTGTATTGAGTAACGCCCAAAGAATGTCACGAATTCCATCTTTAGCTGTTGGTGACTGCCTCAGATAGGCGACGGAGCGATTCATCTCGGTTTCGGTCGGATGACGCACGACGGTTCTCAAATAAGCGCTTTCAATGATTTCACTGACCAGTCTTTGATTTTCCGAAATCCATTCCGCAACAGAGCCCGGAAAAAAACTGCTGTCATCCAATGCCTTTTTGGAAGCCTCCCTTGCTTTCATTGACTTTTGAATTGCTTTAATCGCTGCTTTATTTCCGTCCTTCGTTGCGTTCTCAAGCCGTTTTTTCAATTCCGCAAGTTCATTGTCTATTGATTCCGTCCGCTCCAGGTATATTTTCTTCGCAGCCGGGTCCCTGAAACTAGGAATCGTTCTTGTGACTTCGTCTAACCAACTCCCCCGACGGCCAATCGCGTCAAGCATCTCTTTGTCATTTTGCAAAAAGACCGTCTGGAGGAGGCTGGGCTCCATTGATCGGTCGCAGTCGCAATTACTTTCACGAGTTGACTGTCCAAAAATCTCCAACGCATAATTATTGTTATATGACCCGACCGTGGTATCGGCGATCGCTCGCTTTTCAACAAGTGAACACAGTTCCATTGCCTCACGATCACCGGCCGTTGCCGTTCGCACTGCGTCGTAGATAACCTCCGCCGGGATTCTCCTAGCGACTGCACGACCAAAATTCCGTTCGTCATTCAGGTTCGTCGCGTTCGGCTCCCAACTACGCTGATAGGTATCGCTTTTGCAGATTTCTCGATGAAGCCACTTCATGTCGAAGCCACTCCTTCGAAAGCCCTCTGCAAGATAGTTGAGTAAATCCGGATTACTGGGCGGGTTCGCGAGACTGAGATCATCAGGTGGCTCAATGATACCCACGTTGAAATAAGACGCCCAAACACGATTCACGAGGGACTGGGAAAAATAAGGATTCGACTCTTCAAGCATCCAGGCCAGTAGGATTTCCCGTGGGTCTTCGATTTCATCGAGTCGCATCTCTTTCCCACCGAGCACTGTGGCTGTTCGGCCCATCAAAAACCGTTCGAGTTGCTCTTTTTTCTTTGGCTTAATTTTCTCCGAGTTCATCTCCGCCATGATCCCGGCGAGTTTTTCAGCCTTGATTGGCGCACGCGGAGGACTGACGACAACCTCACCGAAAGGGACAGTTTTGCCATTCATGGCTAACTGCCCAAGTTGTTTGTAGAGCCTATTACCCTTCAAGTCCTTATCGCTGAGGTCAATATCAAGAGCCACCAACATGTCTCTGTAGGCTTTCGTGTTACCGCCATCAGTTCTTCCTTTTCCTGCATACTGCACACGAGTAAAAAAGTTTTTGAACCGATCAAAGTCGTCTTTCGTCCACTGATCGAAGGGGTGCTTGTGACATTGAGCACACTGGATCCGAACACCCAAGAAGGTGTATGCAAATCCGAGGGCCTGCTCTTCTGGCTTGCGAAAGTTTTGTCGTGTCCAGAAATAAGGAAGAAAGGGCTGGTCCGCAAACGAAGCATTATCCTCTTTTGAAAGATAACTGCTCATGCGTTCGCAGTACGCCTCATAAGACTCGCCATCAAGCCGGCTTCTCGCAAGCACGATACCGGTCACAATTTTGTCGTAAGACTGGTTTTCGGCCACCTTTCCGTGTATCCATTCGTACCAAAACCGCGATGCTCTCAGTCGCTGTTCAGGCCCATTGTTTGGTTGATTACGATCGTTGTTGCCGGTCCAGTCGCAAAGTTTGGTTGCCCACCAAGCAGCGTACCCAGGCCGCTCAAGCAATTCTTCTATTTTGGTGTCACGCTTGTTCGGAGACCCGTCACTCAAGAACGCTTCGGTTTCAGAAACCGTGGGAAGGGTTCCGGTGATATCAAGCGATGCTCTACGCAGGAACTCACCATCGCTGCACAGTCCCGAAGGCACTTCTCCAAGCTTGCGTAATTTCTTGACGACGAGTTCGTCGATCCGGGTTGATGTTTCAAACTCTGGGTATTCTGGACCAGTCTTTTTAGAAACGGGGAAGATCACCGGAACCGGTACAACTCCATTGTCATAAAAGGCCACGACATGACTGTCACCAGGACCCTTTGCAGTGACGAATCCATGCTCATCAATTTCCGCAACTTGATCGTTATTTGTCCGGAATCGACATAACGGCGTCACGTCCTCCTGCATGCCATCTGACCACACGGCTACTGCTTTGAGTTGCCACGTCTGGCCTCTTTCTCTAGCGACGATTTCATGCGGCGTCACATCAAGCCGGACGAAAGTAGCATCACCCGCGGCAACACCTTTCGCTCCACCCTCTATCCATCTTTTTAGAACAGCGTACTGCCACGTCCCTTTCTTGAGACGCTGGCCACCTTCATGATCAACCTGCTCGAGTGGTTTCTGCAGAAAAAGACTGGCGTCGAGATCATCTACTCTTACGCGAGGATCGTCACCCTCAAGCAAATTTCGATGGTCTGCCTCAAAGTCATAGCCAAAGAGTGAGAGCTGAAAACCTCCCTGCCCCTGAAAGGATCCATGACACGCTCTTCCATTACAACCAAGCCGCCCGAGTAGTGGGACAACGTGCTGGCGGAATTCGGGAACGTGGCTACCTTTTTCCAGTTGAGAGGAATCGAATCGTTCATCGATACGAGAAACCACAGCGGTTGAGTCACTGGTGGCAGCTACAACAGTCTGACTACTGAAAAACAAGAGGGCTAACAACGCAACGAGTAAGCCAGCGAAACGCCGCTCAAAAATTTGCTTCATTTCCTTCGCCCACATGAGAACTGTTGAAAAACTTGATCGGCCCGCCAGACTATCGCCCCGGATAACTGCTTCATTTGGAGTTATTCAGCCTCGAAGGACCACCACCATGTAGGGGGATATGTCGGCACCGGCGGCTCCTTACGTTTCGGCAAAAAGACAGGGGCGATGAAAATTCGATTTGAATGCATTGAGGTTGCACCTATAACCGCATTCTTGCGGGGTGTCCTTGTCACAGGGGGCCCCTCTGAATCCTGGCCTCTCCCGACTTATGGGCGACGTCCCGAGCAGGACCGGTAAGACCTGCTCTGACGATGACACCGAGCGATCCTGAGCGTGCTTCCTTGGCTACGTTTCTTTGCGTTCTTTGAATTCTTCATCTCTACCAAGTTTATAAACCGAGTGTCCTACCGTGCATTTGCTTCGTACCACAACTTGCTTCCTCCTCGTTTGCTCTTTTTTCTTCAGCCCATCGCTTGCAATAGCCCAAAAAAAGGGGGGTACAAAGAAGCCGCCTTCTTTTCACTGGGTGAATGTCTTGCCTCACCAGAAGCGCATAGATGGACTGTCGCACCAGACGTTTAGCAGCCCATCAATGAAGTTGGATGTAGGGTACTGCATCTATTTACCCCCAAGTTACAAAATCGCTAAGCAACGTCGGTACCCCGTCATTTACTACCTTCATGGCGGACGCCCGGGCAACGAACTCAAGGCAGTGAATCTCGTACCGTATATCAACAAGGCAATTCGAGAAAAAACAATCCCTGACACGATCTACGTCTTTGTGAATGGTGGGCCGGTAAGCCACTACAACTATCCCGCGAAAGAAAATGGATTGGGCGAAGACGTATTTATTGAAGAACTAATTCCACACATTGATGAAACATATCGGACCATTTCAGACCGCTCCGGACGCGGTCTCGAAGGCTTTTCACAAGGTGGCCGCGGTACAATGCGAATCAGTTTGAAGCACCCAAACCTCTTTTGTTCGGCAGCAGCAGGCGGAGGAGGCTACGCGACTGAAAAGCGGATTAGCGACGAAGACGGTCGCGAAAGTGACCAGCTTGTCTTTAACAAAGGCGATAACACATGGGATCTTGCCCGAAAGTACGCGGCCGACAATTGCCACCCCTACCGACTGATGATCTTCGTGGGCACTAAGGGCTTCAACTACGAAAATAATCGAGCGTACATGGATTTCCTCAACTCAATTGGCATTCCTCATGAATCGCTGATCGTTGAGGATGCGACCCACAGTGCTCGCGATATCTACGACAAGAAAGGGGACGCAATTATGAAATTTCATGCCATAAACTTTGCTGCGGCAGCACAATAGCACGCTGTTCGTGACCGTTTATGGACTACGTGGTTGACCACAAACAAGTGGCAGCATCGTTCCCACCAGCGCACATTCGTCTCGCGAAAAAAATACTTTACGAAACCAGTATCGTCACTCTTCTACCAGACGAAACCGTGGCGTTGTTACACCGTCCACCGCAACAGTCTCCTGAAACATCGCAGCAGGACGTACCCAGAGACCACGCTCCCCATACTCAGCCCGATACACGACCAACTGCTCCATAGTCTCACTGTGCAGGGCCATGCCGAGTACCGTGTAGTAGTTACCCTTGTAATGCCGGTAGCGGCCAGGACGGATGGTCATTGAGCGTCTCTTCTTGATGGCGTTCGGAACACCACACCTTCATCGGCAGATTACCCCGCGGTGGCAGCAGCGGCATCTTTGCTCACCTGAAGCCCGTGGACCGTCGCCGGCAGCAACTCACAGCCACCGGTCTCCACATCATAAACCATGCCAACAATGCCAGCTCGGCCCGACTCCAGCAGGTCGCGAATGGTACCGCTCTTGGCAATGACCTGTTCCACCGACCGCTCCACGTTGCGTCGCACCACGTCGACAGTTTCAGATGGTTCCGCCGCTGAGTCGGCCGCAGCCCCCTCAACAGATGGCGACGTCGGCACGAGCGTCTCGAGACTGGCAATGATCGGCTGGACATACTCGCACCGCTGAATCTCGCTATTGCGGACACCCCGAACCCGATCAACCGCCGCCTGCACCGCAATGCAGCGGGTATGCCCCACCACCACAATCAGTTTCGCCTGAGCCTCCACGCAGCCAAACTCAATGCTGCCCAGCACCTCCGGTGTGACGATGTTCCCCGCCACTCGCACGCTAAAGATGTCACCGAGTCCCAAATCGAAAATCAGCTCTGCCGGTGTCCGTGAGTCGATGCAACTTAGCACCACTGCCATTGGATGCTGGCCCTTCGCTGTTGCCGCCACCTGCCGACTAAGGTCCCGCTTTAATCGTTGCCCGTCGCGGAACCGCCGGTTGCCTGCCAACAGGTAGTCAAGGGCTTCAGCCGGAGTCAAACGATCCTGAAGTTCTCGACTTGAAAAGTCAACAAATTGGATTTTGTCGTCAATGGCATACTTATCACGAAACCCCCGGGTGCTCACCTGCACCCCACGAGTGGGCCCGACCACGTCCCGATATTCCTTGATGAGCGACAGAATGTCGGGGTCAATGTAGACGGTCTCATGGGCATCAATCAGCAGATGCTTGCCGGGATCAATGCTGTCAAACGTCTTACGGAGTGCGGCCCGATTGAGAAAACTCACCTGGCTGGCCAGTTGCACTCGTGTCACATCGCCCCCGAGGTGATGCTCAATCACCATTCGCAGCGGCCGGCGGAGATTGCTCCACAAAATGAACAGGGTGCTCACGCCGAGGCCGATGAGAATGCCAATAAGCGGATCGGTCAGGACAATGGCCAGCAGCGTAATCAGCCACGGAATGAACTGGTATCGACCAGCCTGCCAGAGTTCCTTCACGACCTGGGGGCTAGCCAACTTCAAGCCGGTTGCGATCAGAATGGCCGCCAACGCCGACAGTGGAATCAGGTTGATCATCGCTGGAACAAGCACCACCGCCAGTGCTAACAGCCCACCGTGCAGAATGGTTGCCAACTTCGTTCGTCCACCAGCATCAATGTTTACACTCGACCGCACAATCTCGCAGGTCATCGGCAGGCCACCAGCCAAGCCTGAGACGATGTTCCCAACACCTTGGGCAAGTAATTCACGATTTGGCGGCGTGCTTCGCCGCTCACGGTCGAGCCGATCGACTGCTTCGATAGTCAACAACGCCTGGAGGGAGCCAACCAAGGCAATCGCAAGGGCTGCCGATGCCACTGCGGGGTTGGCAATCTGTGAAAAATCTGGCCGCGGCAACAGCGTGAAAAATCCCTGCATCGACTCGGCGACCGGAACCTGTACCTTGTGAGATGCAGTGATAACCCAACTGCCCCCAACCTGTTCGAACCCCATCGCACAGGCAACGCCAAACAACACAACGACGAGCGGTGCCGGAATACCGGTCTGCTTGAGACGAGGCAAACGCCCCCAGAAATAAATAATCGCCAAAGAGGCAAACCCAACAACTATCGCCCCGGGGTGTAGGTCGCCAAGAATCTCCAACAGTTCACTGAATGTGTTCTGCTTGTCGGGCTGAAAGAAGGACATCTCACCCTCAGGGTCGGTGTCGTGACCGAACAGGTGAGGAATCTGCTTGAGGATCAGAATCACGCCGATGGCTGATAGCAGCCCCCGAACGACGCTTGCTGGCACAAACGACTTGATGAAGCCTCCTCGAATGGCAGCCAAACCGAGCTGGATCACGCCTGCTAGCATCACGGCAACCAGCAGGCCTTCAAACGAGCCGATCGCAGCAATCTCAGCCGCCACCACGGCAGTGAGCCCCGCAGCTGGGCCCGAAATCGTCACCTGCGCGCCACTGATCGGCCCGACCACCAAGCCGGCGACAATCCCTGCCACCACACCCGCCAGCAGCGGCGCATTGGAAGCCAGTGCAATGCCCAAACACAACGGCAAGGCCACCAGAAACACAACCAGTCCCGACAGCAGGTCTGCTTGCAGGCTCGAACGTGCCTGTCCATCCATCACAGCATTGTTCTGGCTTCTGTCCACGGACCTGCTGCTCATGGCAATGCTCCTGGTGTCACCGCTGCATTGGTACTGTCACAGAACAAAAGGTCTTCGCTCGCCAGCAGTCGACGCAAGCCGGATTCCGCGAGGCGTGGGAATGCACCGATTATGCGAATCATCCTGATCTTCATAGCGCCAGCCCATCAGGCCGTCCAGCCGGAACGCTTCTATTAAAGGCAATCTGCCCCCTCCCGTCACAAAAATTGCTTGAGCCCAATTAGCACGTAGAGTTAAGAGGCTTTTTGGGGCATCCGCCCCGACACTTTCTTCAGGCTGCGCCCACCATGCTCACCAATGCCCCGCTCGCCATACGGCTCTCTTCCCTGCCAACTGTAGCCGTTCTTGCCCTCACAGCGGTCACAGCACTGGCCGCCCCGACTGCCGATTCCGCTACGCCACTCGATCAGGGCACCATCTATCGGCTCGACCTGTTCACCGAAGCCCTGCGGCCCGTCCCCAAGCATGAGCTCAAGAAAGGGGCGATCTACTTCCGTTACTCAGCCCAGTCGGGCCAGCATGTCTGGAGCCGGGTCAATCAGGAAGGTGAGTTTGAGTTCGCACTTGGACCAGGCTCCGTGCAGCCAGCCTGGCGGTTTGACATTCGGGAAGGCCAAGAAGACCAACTCCGACTGTTGGAGCAGCGGGCTCCGGAACTCTACCGACGGCTCGCCACCGAAGGGGCACGACCGATGATCAAGCTCGACGAGCAGGGCCGCTGGGATATTGACCTCGCCTCTAATGAAGGCCGTGTCTTCGACATGGAAACCGGCCAGCGGTGGGAATGGCATGGGGGTCGCCGCGTGGCTGTGACCCACACTGGCGGTCGACTCTGGGCCTACCAGGACCACGACTACGTTCCGGTTCCGATGATCTCTCGCATCATCTGGTAAGCCGAGAACGACACAGGCTGGTCAACCGGGCTGCCTCTAGCATGGTCGCCGTGTGGATCTCAGCGATGGCATCGATGTCTTCGCAATAGCCGCCACCACAGACAATTGCCAGCGGTACGCCCTGCTCCTTCGCCGCCGTCAGCACCAGCCGATCACGGGCCAGCAGGCCTGCCCGCGAGAGCCTCAGTCGCCCAAGCCGATCTCCCTCGTACGGATCAGCCCCCGCGATGTAGAGCACGAGGTCCGGCCGCGCTCGAGTGAATGACTCGTCCACTGCAGGCTCCAGCAGCTGCAGATACTCTTCATCACCAGTCCCATCCTCAAGCGGCACATCGAGCGAACTGGAGACTTTTCGCAGCGGAAAGTTGCGGGCTCCATGCATCGACATCGTGAAAACACTCGAGTCATCGGCAAAGATGGCCGCGGTTCCATTGCCCTGATGGACATCGAGGTCAATGATCAGCACCCGCTCCGCCAACCCTTGCGCCTGTACCTCCCGAGCAGCCACCGCCGTGTCATTGAAGACGCAAAACCCCTCGCCCCAATCAGCACCCGCATGATGCGTGCCGCCGGCGAGACTGGCCGCCATCCCATCCTCAACCGCAGCCACTGCCGCATCAACCGCCGCCCCGGTGCTCCGCAGCGATCGCTCAACAAGTTGCTCGCTCCAAGGAAAGCCGATCCGCCGCACCTCTACTTCAGAAAGCCTGCCGGCAAACACCCGACCGAGATAGTCCGAACAGTGAACCCGGCGAAGCTCATCGGGCGTCGCCGCATGCGGCTCAATCAATTGAAGATCAGCCCCGGCCGCAGCCTGTTCCTCAAGCCGCAGCCGCAGCCGGGCGTACTTCTCAATCGGAAACCGGTGCCCCTCGGGCAGCGGCAGCGGATAGCGATCACAGGGGTAGCAGCGCATCTGGGCCTCACCCATCCAGCGGCATGCGGTCCGCCAGGGCATCTCCCAGCAGCAGCACGCCTCACTCTCACGCCTTGCGTTTTCGGGCTGACTTCCGCGCCGGCTTCGTGAATCGCCGCATCACGCTTGTCGCCCGCCCTGTCTCGCCATTGATCAGCACGTCAATGGTGCCGGTCTCGACCCGATAGAGCCAGCCATGCAGCCTCGGTGTGTCGCCCCGCTTCAGCATCTCACGAATCAAGGTGAGTTGTTTCAGGTGCTCAATCTGCACCCGCACATTCTCCATCGTCAGCACTTCCAGTTTGTCCGCAGGACTGAGCCGATGCTGCTTCGCGATCTCATCAGTCGCCGCCTTCGCCTCAGCCCCAACACACAACCAGTCGGCGATGTAGTTTTCCTTGACGCCTCCCTCGAGTGCTGCAATGCCACCACAGCGAGTGTGACCACAGACAATGATGTCTTTGATCTTGAGGTGCACCAACGCATATTCCAGCAACGCCGCGATGCCAACATCATTGAACGAGACCATGTTGGCGATATTTCGATGCACGAACAGCGTTCCTGGTGGCGACCCGGTAATGATGTCCTCGCTCACCCGGGAATCGGCACAGCCGATCCAGATGGCTTTGGGGGTCTGCTTGGCGGCAATCTTTTCGTAGTACGGCCGCTGGGGCTCAAACGTATCGCTGACGAACGACTTGTTGCTGTCGAGAAGCCTGTCAATCATGGGGGAAACTCCTCTGGAGAATACGGTTCAAAAGTGCCGGCAATTCACTGAAAGTCACCTCAGGCACCCACCTTGAGGCCACTACCCGACAGGCTGCAGCGATCCCTGCAAACGGACCGGCCTTGCAGCCAGCCCGGTCCAAACATAACAACATTAGGCTTGAGGTGGCTGCTCGCCACTCGTTTTTCTCTTTCGCCCCGCCGCGGGGCACCACCGCCAGCATGAACCCCGCGTTTTGGCTTGAACACTGGCAGGCGATTCTGACCGCAGCCGTGGTTCTGGCTACGCTCGTGTCGCTGTTGCTCGGTCGCCGTGCCCCCGACATGGCCATGATCGGGGCCGTGGTCGTGCTGCTGGCCGCCGGCATCCTCACCCCTGCCGAAGCCCTTTCCGGAATGAGCAACGAGGGCATGCTCACCGTCGCCGCCCTGTTCGTGGTCGCGGCCGCCGTCGACCGTACCGGGGCACTCGCGGCAGTGATTGACCGGGGCCTCGGTCGCCCCCAGTCGCTTTCCGAAGCCCAACTCCGAACGATGACTATTCCGGCGGTGCTCTCTGGCTTCATGAACAATACACCGGTGGTCGCCCTGATGGTGCCGGCCGTGCGAACTTGGGCCCGCAAACATCAGTTGAGCATCTCCAAACTGCTCATGCCGATGAACGATGCGGTTGTCCTTGGTGGCCTCTGCACCCTGATTGGCACCAGCACCAATGTTGTTGTCAGCGGCCTGCTCAACGAAAAGACCGGCATGCGACTCGGCATGTTTGACATCACCTGGCTTGGTGTTCCTCTGCTGGTGGTCGGCTTCACCTACCTGCTCATCGCCAGCCGCAGCCGTTGGCTGCTCAAGGATCGACGCCCAGCTATGAGCGCCGGCGACGACCCGCGGGAATACTCCCTGGAAATGCTCGTCGAACAGGGCAGCCCCCTCGCCGGCCGCACCATTGAACAGGCTGGGCTGCGAGGCCTGCACGGGCTGTTTCTGATGGAGATCGACCGGGAAGGACATGTGCGAACAGCAGTCGAGCCGACGGAACGCTTGGAGCCCGGCGATCGCCTGGTCTTTGTTGGCATCGTCGAATCCGTCGTGGAACTCCAGAAGATCCGCGGCCTTCGCCCCGCCACTGATCAGGT
>WTHB01000098.1 GCA_011523305.1 Planctomycetaceae bacterium
GAGTCGGCCCGGCGGCTGTCGTGTCAGAACAACCTCAAGCAGATTGGCCTCGGGATGGCCAATTTTGGGGTGAGTCACCGTGAACGCTTCCCCCCGGGGCGTGTCCAGAAGGGCAGTTTCAAAACGGTCTCGTGGAGTAGTTTTTTTCTGGACTTTATGGAGCAGTCCGACCAGCAGGCCACCTGGGCACTGGTGGCTGATCCGAATGCTGTTACTGAAGACAGCCGGCTCTTTCTCAATGCTGACTTTCGAGCCCCGGTCAATCGACCGGCGACGACAACACGGCTCAGCTTTTACCTCTGCCCCAGCGTCACCCGGCAGGAGGCCTCTCGCCGGGATGGCAGAATCATCGCCACGGGGGACTATGAGGGCATGGCCTGCATTGACTATTCCGGCAACGCGGGCGTGAATCCGGGGGAGCCACAGTTTTCTATGCCAGATGGCCAGCCCTATTCGGTGGGCAATGGCGTGTTGTTGGTCGACGAGGTTTCCAGCCTGCATGCCGGCATGCCCTACCGTGCCATCACTGACGGACTCTCAAAAACACTCAGTGTGTTTGAGTGGTCGGGTGTGGGGCTGGGTGGTGGTGCCGGTCGAGGCCTCTGGGCGTCAGGCCTGAATTGCAACTACATCGGCCATGACAACCTGAGCCCATCGATCATCAATGCCGAGCCAGAGGATGTCTGGGAAGAAGGCCCCAACGTGCCGATGTTCTCCGATCATCCCGAAGGAGTAAACGTACTGCTGTGTGACGGCGCCACCCGTTTTCTCGGCGATTCAACCGAGGTGGCCGTCGTCACGGCTCTCGCCTCACGATCCGGCGGTGAGGTGCTGTAAGCGCTGAGCAGGAGAAGGGCAAATTTTGCTCGACTGCGAAGTAGCAGTTCCCGCCACGAACGCCGTCGCATGCAAGTGCAGGAAATGGGCGAAGAGGGACTCGAACCCCCGACCCCCTCGGTGTAAACGAGGTGCTCTAACCAACTGAGCTATTCGCCCGCAAGGCTATCAAGTGTAGCACGCGATGGTGGCTTGCAAGCGACGGGCAGTTTCGAGGGGCGATGCTCATGCACGAGCGAAAGCAGAAATCACTATTTGTTTTCACAGATGTCGGTTTAAGCACACCGAGCAGATGTTAGGGCATGGGCAGGGTGCAGTGAAGTATGCAGAAATGCTCGATGAAAAGGTGGCTATTTCGTCAAGTCAAAGCTGATTGAATTGTCGCGTTTCGACTGCACGGTCGCAGTCAGCGGAGTGTTTGTCTGATCAGCGTACTGCTTCGGGAGGATGTTTTTTGGGCCACGGTCATTTGGCCGCCCAGGGCCTGCCGGGACATATTCCTCATTGGCTGTAGCGGCTTTTGCAGCTTGCTTTTCATACTTGACGACAGTCACTCGGAAGGTGCCCTCCATTGCACCATCTCCACGGCTAAAAGTCGTCAACTCATAGCTGCCGGTTGAATCGGTAAACCCATTCGCGGGACGCTGATTGTCGTTTGCGAGGAATGAGACGATGGCATCGCTTACTGGTTGACCATCGAGTGTTATCACCCCATGGACGTTCCACGTCGCCGGTCGATCAGGCCCGCGCGAGCAAGAGACAAAAAGGCACCAGCAACACATAAAGAGCAAGAAGACAACTTTTTTGCCCAGGATGTTTGCAAACTGCATCAACGCCTCCGATTGTTGAGGAACTGGCGAATTGAGAGGGCGTGGTGTGAGTCTCTTGTCTTTACAGGGAAACTGCTTCGCCCCCTGCTGTTGTGCCGAGGGCACCGAAGACACCATACGGGCTTGCCCCTTTTTGGTTTCGGCCCTTTGAGGGAGAAGAGCTTCCGTTGCAGTCAATGTTGTCGTTGATGAATGTTGTTGCGCCGTCAGCCATTAGGACCACGACACCGCCTCCATGCCCACTTGTCGGCGGATAGACAACAGTCGACGAATCTGCCCATTGGTTGTCATTAGCCTCGCAGGAGGGAGTGTTTGGGCCCGTCACGGTATTGAATCCAGTGCGGCCAATTTGGCCATCCCGCCATTGATTCCCACGATAACCCTTGGTTTGAATCCCTTGGGGATAGTATCCACCTGAATTCATGGCCAAACAAACGCTTGGGTTGGCCTGCAGGCCAGCAACATTCATCGCCTCATGTTGACGAATGTCGTCGCTTGCGCCAGAAGTGTTCCGTGACGTGTTTCTGAGGTGATGCATCACCTCGCTCATTGCGATCGTGTTCGAGAGGCCATCGGTTATCTTTGAAAATCGACAGCCCGATTTGGCGAGAGTCGTGCCACTGTAGGTCGATGGGTAGAAAAGCCCTCGGCCCATGTCGTCAATCCAGTTCCCAACACCTCCTATCCAGTTGTGGTGCTGTACGTTGTCACCAGTACACACGACATAGTTGCAACTGACCGTTTGACGGTCTTCTGGCATGTCACTGGGACAACGCATCCACGAGAACGATTTGTTCCAGACACTCCATCCCTCCCATGGATAAGGCCCACCGGGAGGCATCGTGCCATCGCCTGCCATGATCTGTTCGTATGTGCCAGCTTCTTCCAAGTAGGGAAGAACCTCTTGTAAGGCGCTGCGTCGGCCAGCATTGTTTTGTTGGCTTGGCGTGAGTCCAGATCCCCAGCAGCAAGTGCCGCCGTTCTGTGAAGGAAAATGTTCTTTGTTTTTGTCTGCATAGAGGTGGAGGCCGACCCCCAACTGCTTGAGGTTGTTCGAGCAGGTGGCCCTCCTGGCAGCCTCTCTGGCCTGTTGGACGGCAGGGAGCAAAAGCCCCACAAGCACACCGATGATGGCAATAACAACAAGCAGTTCAATAAGGGTGAAACCGAGACGTCTGGAACGAAGCGAGTTGTTCATGATGACCTCTCCTTATACTTGAGAAAAAAATCGAGTGAGGATCATTCGCCAGCGACTACTTGGCAAATTAAATCTGTTCCCTGAAACAAGTAAAATCACCCGTCGCCAAGCGTGTCAATCAGGTGAACACACGACCCTCAATGGGGGGGTGTGGCCTGCAAGGAGAAGAGCAGGCCCTCCATTCAGTTGTGGAAGCGGCCCTGTTTGGCCAATGAATTAGTCATCGATGACGTCGCGGCGAGCAGTTTCTGTACAAAACGTGAATGACCGGACCACTCCAGGGAGAGCGTCACTGCCAAGCCGTGCTCGGTAGCCGAGGGAGCATCAGGACGCAGGTGCCACCTGCCCGCCGGCGGGTTTTGGCGGCACCACCGTGCGGACGCCGAGTTCAACCAACTGCTTGGTATCAACCGCACCCGGTGCCTCTGTCATGAGATCGCTGGCCCGCTGGGTTTTTGGGAAGGCAATGACATCCCGGATCGATTCGAGATGGCCAAACAGCATCACCCAGCGGTCAATGCCAAGGGCAATACCGCCATGGGGTGGGGCTCCGCTTGCCAACGCATCGAGCAGAAAGCCAAATCGTTCGTTCGCCACGTCCGGTGAAATCCCGAGCAGATCGAAAACCTTTTGCTGGGTCTCTCGGTCGTGGATTCGAATGGTGCCGCCCCCGGCTTCCGATCCGTTGATCACCAGGTCGTAGGCAACTGCTCGACAACCGGCCGGATCCGTCGAAAGTTTGTCCAGATCTTCCGGCCTCGGTGCGGTGAAGGGATGGTGCATCGCCGCCCAACCGCCAGTGTCTTCATCCCGGGCGAACATCGGAAAATCGACCACCCAGGCAAAGTGCATCGCCTGCTCGTCGTAGAGTTTCAGCGTTTTGCCAAGGTGCTTCCGCAGCGTGTGGAGCGCCTTGCAGGTGACCTCGAAGCTGTCGGCAGAAATCAGGGCGAGATCTCCCGGTTCGGCTGCCAAGGCCGCCCGAATCTTGTCGCCGACACCGTCGCCAAGATTCTTGGCAACGGGCCCGGTCCAGGATCCCTGCTCATCGAGTTTCAGCCAGACCAGCCCCTTGGCCCCGGCGTCGACCGCAAGCGCCGTCAGGCCGTCGAGATCCTTGCGGGAGAATTGGTCGGCAACGCCGGGCACCCGGATGCCCCGCACCCGGCCACCCGCATCGAGGGCTCCCCTGAAGACACGGAACTCGCTGCTGGTCGCGGCCTCCGCCAGGTCGACAATCTCCAGCCCATAGCGGAGGTCGGGGGCGTCATGGCCGAATCGCTCCATGCATTCATCCCAAGTCAGCCGCGGCAAGGGGAGTGAGACGGCATGGCCGAGGATATCCTGAGCGGTCTTTTCAACCAGCGTTTCGATCACACCCATCACGTCATCGGCCTCAACAAAGGACATCTCGACATCGAGTTGGGTGAACTCCGGCTGCCGGTCGGCTCGCAGGTCTTCATCCCGAAAACACTTGGCGACTTGCACGTAGCGGTCGAAGCCGGCAATCATCAGCAGTTGTTTGTACAGCTGCGGGGACTGGGGCAGGGCGAAAAAGGAGCCATGCTCGAGGCGACTGGGGACCAGGTAGTCGCGAGCCCCTTCGGGTGTGCTGCGGCCCAGCATCGGGGTCTCGACATCGATGAAGCCGAGTTCGTCGAAGTGATCCCGCATGATTTTGACGATGCGACTGCGGAGCAGCAGGTTCTGTTGCATGGCACTCCGACGGAGATCAAGCCAGCGATTTTTCAGCCGAACCTCTTCGCCCGGTAGTTCCGCCGCCCCCGGTTGGAAGACCGGGGTCTCGGCCTCGTTGAGCACGACCAGGTCACTGCAGACAACTTCAACTTCACCAGTCGCCAGTTTCGGATTGGTAGTTCCTTCGGGACGCCGGCCAACGCGTCCGGTCGCGGCGAGCACCCACTCCGAGCGGGCTGAGCGGGC
Source organism: Planctomycetaceae bacterium (assembly GCA_011523305.1). Classification (GTDB taxonomy): domain Bacteria; phylum Planctomycetota; class Planctomycetia; order Pirellulales; family UBA1268; genus UBA1268. The sequence goes on from WTHB01000098.1 coordinate 4,810, forward strand.
TCGGGCCATCACCTCGGCCGGGGCATCGGGGCCGATCACCACCTGGGTACGGCCCCAGCGGTCCCGCAGGTCGATGAAGATCACCCCCTTGTGGTCACGGACCCGATCGGCCCAGCCACACAAGGTCACGGTCTGATCGAGATGGTCGGGGCGGAGTTCGCCACAGGTGTGGGTTCTGAGCACGTCGCACAGGCCTTTCGCAAAACACATTCAACGGGATGCCACAACGGGACGGCCGAACTGACCATCCTACACCGCTGATTGTGGGGGCTGGCGGCTCATTCTCCAAGACGCCTGCCTGCGGTGGCGGGTGGGCGGGCGGTCGGGGCTACCGCTGCTCAATCTTCTGACGAGCGGGGCCGGGCCGCGTAGACCAGCAGGCTGATCGTCAGCAGGATGGAAATCCCCAGAATGATCGCGGCGGCTAGCATCGCCGCCCGGTTGTTCATGACGATTGCCACTACCCCAAGGATCGCGAACAGGCCGGCTGAGCCGATCGCAGACCCACACAGAACGCTTTCGACCTTTTCCATGATCCAACTTGTCGTTGTGTCGTTACCAGAAAATGATGGTCGTGCCTGTCACCTGAAGACAGCGCATCGACGCACCAGGGTCACGAATTGTCGCGACCTGCCCGACTTCCTGAAAAGGCCAATTCCATCTGCTCATCGCCGGCAGCCCCATCGGGAAACTCGCGGAACATCAGGCTCGGCTGAATGTCCTGGTTGTGTTGGTACTTGTCACTGGCGTACTCGGTAATCGCGCCTGTGATCTGATGGAAGAAGATCTGGCAGATCGGCACCCCGGGGTAAATCTTGACCGGCTGCACAGCGAACATTTCGAGTGTCCAGTAGCCGGCGAAGCCGACGTCACCGAAGCCCGCTGTCACGTGCACAAACAGGCCCAGACGGCCGATGGAACTTCGGCCCTCGATCATGGGCACGAGGTTGTGGGTTTCCGTTCGTTCGACGGTGCGGCCGAGGTAGAGCTGGTTGGGAGTAAGGACCAGCCCGTCCTCTGGAATCTGCAGCCGATCAACCCGATTGCTCTTCCGCATGTCGAGGACAACCTCTTCATAGATGAGGAGTTCGTCGTGCAGGGATAGGTTGTAACTGTTGGGGTTGAGGCGAGAGTCATCGAACGGGTCGATGTGGATGTTCTTGCCAAGCTGTTGCTTGATCTCATTGCCGGAGAGGATCATCGCGAAGGTCCTTGCGGGCGGTGATGGGCACGACGCTGAGTGGCCTGGGCATGACGGCGGCGACCAACCCACGAGGCCATCGCCGAGTGTAAGGATTTCGTGAGGAACTGTCGTTGTTTTTTTGTCCGATTGCGGAACGCCGACGAACAGTCGGTGACCTGGCCGGACAGAGAGGCCCCGCCCGGGGCAAGTTGCCCCACTGCCGCCAGCAGCGAACCAGCGGGCTAGAACGGCCTTTCGGGTGTGCATTCGCGGGTGATTCAGGAACCGCACGGGTCCGCTTCGCTGCCGCAATTGCTACGATGGATAGTCCGCTCATAATCCTCTGCCCACTCTGGGAGGCCTGCATGTCCACCGACACCGTCGATCCGGCTGAGTACGATCCCCTCTATCTGGCCGGTATCGTCCATTTCAATGCGTGTGACTACTACGAAAGCCATGAGGTCTGGGAAGAACTTTGGACGGAGTACCGCGGCCCCTCCCGCAAGTTTTATCAGGGCCTGATTCAGGCCGCCGTAGCCCTGTACCACTTCGGCAATGGCAACATTCGCGGGGCCCGGAAGCTCCACGGAAGCGTGCATGGCTACCTAGAGGCCTATTCTCCTTACCACCTGGGGCTGCATCTCGATCAGTTTCTGGAGGCTTTCGATGCCTGCCTGAAAGAGGTGGCGGCAAGCACGGAGGAATTTCCGAAGATAGAACTCGATCCGGAACTGCTGCCGGAAATCCACCTTGATCCACCGCCAGTGGAACCGTCGCAGGACGTCGCTGATGACTGATGAGACCCTGGCATTCTCGCCCGACCACTTTTCCGGTTTGGCCCGGGTCTTCCCGCTGCCAAACTTGGTGATGTTCCCGCATGTCATGCAGGCGATGCATATCTTTGAGCCACGGTATCGGGCCCTGTTTGAAGAGGCTGTTGAAGATGACCGCCTGATCGCCTTGGGCGTGCTTGCCCCGGGCTGGGAGGCAGACTACGAAGGTCGGCCCGCCCTGCGAGAAACGGCCTGCCTCTGCCGGATTGCTTCCCATCAGCGAACCCCCGAAGGTACATACAACGTCCTGCTGTTAGGTGTTCGGCGGGTCCAACTGGTTCGGGAACTCCCCCCCGAAAAACCCTTTCGGGTCATCGAGGCGAGCATCCTCGACGACCTTCTGCCGGCACAGGTGTCGGCCGAGGCGGGGGCGACAGCCCAGCGTCAGCTGCTGGCTGCCTTCAAGCAGGCGATGCCCAAGATTCCTGACTCATACGATCAACTGGACCAGTTGCTCGGCAGTCAGATCACGCTGGGCATGCTGACTGACATTGTGGCCTACACGGTTGACCTTGAGCTTGAGGTGAAATTGGCCCTGTTGGCGGAGCAGGACGTCTATCGGCGAACCCATATGCTGCTGGAGACGCTTGGGAAGCCGCCGTCCGGCAAGGCCCAGCGACGCCCCTTTCCGCCTGCGTTCAGCCTGAACTAGTTTGAGCGCGAACGGGGCCATCCCTGGCCCCCGTTCGCTTGGCGTCACGGCAGAACGCCGGAGGGTTCTGCCCTGACGCGGTCCTCGCCTCCGGCGGCAAGCCAAACAGCCTCGATTCCGTACCGGGGGGGAAAATCAGGGCTGCTGGATGCTAAACTGCGATCATGACAACGACTTCTTTGGCATGTGGCGACGCGGGATGCTCCATTGACGGGGCGGCGGTGACCGACGCTTCCGGCAGGGTTGATCACGCTCGCATCGAGCGGGCTGTCCGCGAGATTCTGGCGGCGGTGGGTGAAGACCCTGATCGCGAGGGACTGCTGGAGACACCGGCTCGTGTCGCCCGCATGTACGCCGAAATGTTCAGTGGTCTCAGAGACGATCCGCGTCAGCATCTCGGGAAAGCCTTTACCGAAAAATACGACGAACTGGTACTCGTCCGCGACATCGCCTTCAACAGCATCTGTGAACATCACCTTTTGCCGTTCATGGGGCATGCGCACATCGGCTACATCCCCAACGGTCGTGTCCTTGGGCTGAGCAAGCTCGCTCGGGTTGTCGAGGTGGTCTCGCATCGCCCGCAGGTCCAAGAGCGGATGACCGAGCAGATTGCAGACCTGCTTGAGTGTGACCTGGGCGCCAAGGGCGTGGCCGTTGTGCTAGAGGCGTCGCACACCTGCATGACGATCCGGGGCGTCCGCAAGCCCGGCAGCCTCTGCGTGACCTCGGCCATGAAGGGGCTCTTCCGGAACAACGTCTCCAGCCGGGCAGAGGTGATGTCGTTGATTTATGGCAAGCGTTGACGAGGGCAACCGCGGAGAAGGCAGCCAACCTGAGCGACATCCGCAGGGTCACTGTCGCGTCTGACCTGAAGAATCGTTGACCGAAACAACGCACCGCCGCACATCTGGAGCCACCGCCGCATGACCCTGCTGATCGATTTTCTCTGCCGATTCAGTTGTGGGCTAGCCGTGGCACTCTGTCTGACCTCTGCGGCCCTGGTGCCAGGGGGATTTTTTCGGGTCAACATGCTGGTGCTGCTTGGGCTGGCCACCTTCGCCTCCCTCCTCGCCTGGACTGTCTCCCTGGGAATGGTCGGTTGGCTCATGGGCGTGACCGCCGTTGTGGCCTGGGTCGGGAGCGTGCTCTGGTACGCCGATCGGCGGCGTGGTGGCTTGCTCTGTTGCGGAGTTGCAGCCGGGCTTGCCGGCCTGGCCACCATGGTCGCCGCCAACCCAGACGTGGGTGCCGTGACGCTCCGGCTACTCTCCGGCATGCTGCTGGGGCTGACGATCAATGCTATGCTGCTGGGCCACTGGTATCTCAACGCCCCGGGCATGCAGGTGGGGGCGCTGCGGCGGTCGATCGACCAGACGCTTGTTGTTTGGGCAATCCTTGTGCTGGCAGTACTCGGCTCGGTTGGCTGGCAGGTGGCCAGTACCAATTCGCCAGCCAGCAGTTGGCTGGAGCGGCTCGGTCAGGCTGCTGCGGCGGCAGCCTCTGGTTCGGAGGCCGGTCTCGATCAGACCGGCGTGGCTCTGCTGTGGCTCCGGTGGCTGGCGGGGCTGGTCGGGTTGCCGGTGCTGTTGGTGATGAGCCGCAAGACCCTCGACATTCCCAATACCCAGAGTGCCACGGGCATTCTCTATGTCGCCTGCTTGGCAGTGATTCTCGGTGAGTTGACGGCCCAACTCCTGATGGCGCCCCCGTCGGTTGAACGTCCGGAGACGCACATGGCCGTGTCAGTACGAGCAAGAGGAGCGTTATGAACATCGTGTTTGCCTGCCCCGAGTGTGGTGCGCGAGCGGTTGAGATGGCGATCGAAGAACATGACGCGCTCAGCTGTCACCAATGCGGCAGCAAGCGAGCCATTCCGGAAGAGGGGCTGCTTCCTAACGCTGCTGACACTCCACCGCGACTGACCCGATGCCTAGTCTGTCCGAGCACGGAACTGTTCGTGCGGAAGAATTTTCCCCAGCGGCTCGGCGTCGGGATTGTTGTGGTCGGCCTGGCGCTGAGTTGTGTTGCCTGGGCCTATCGCGAACTCCTGCTCACGTTCGCCATCCTGTTTGGGACCGCCCTGCTCGATGTGGTGCTGTTTTTTCTGGTGCCTGAGTGTCTCACCTGTTATCGATGTGGTGCCAGATACACAGGGCCTGGCATCACCGATCGGTTTGGGGGCTTCAATCTGGAAACCCATGAGAAGTATCGGCAGCAGGCAGCGCGGCAGGGGCACTCGGCACCAGCCTCCCGGTCGTGAGTGACGGGGGAGAGAATCGATGGACGGAGACGCACGCCGGCTTGAGCTTGATCGCATCCGCATGACGGAGGATCTTCGCGGTGTGGTTTCCGGCGAAGTAATTTTTGCCGAGGCGGGTCGCTCGCTCTATGCCACAGATGCCAGCCTGTTCACGATCCCGCCGCTGGGAGTGGTGCGGCCCCGCACGGTTGACGATGTGGCAGCCACGCTGGAGTGGGCGACGCGGCATGGTGTGTCGGTCCATCCTCGGGGCGCAGGAACCGGGCTGGCGGGCGATGCGCTTGGCGATGGGCTGATTCTTGACTGCTCCCGCTTTCTGCGCCGTATCGTGCAGACCGGCGACGACACCGTGCGAGTCCAGCCGGGGGTCACCTGCCAGCAGCTTGAGGCACACCTGGCGGGAATCGGCCGCTGCTTCGGCCCCGATCCAGCCAATGCCAGCGTGACCACGCTGGGTGGCATGATTGGCCGGAACACCTCCGGCAGTCGCTTTCTGAAGTACGGTGCCGTCCGTGATCGGATTCGCGCTGCCGAGGTGGTTTTCAGTGACGGCCTGGTGGCCGAACTGGTGCCGACGACGGCAGGGACCCGGCCCGACGGAGAACGCACTTCGGCTGATGCAAGCCGGCGGGGGACGCTGGCCCGGGGCGTTGTTGCCGTCCAGGCCTCGGCCGAGGAGCAGCTTGCCGCCATGGCGGCTTCGGGGCGGCTGGTCCACGGTGGGTATCAGCTCGACGATGTTGTCCAGCCAGCCGCTGGGGCGGGTGGGCCGCCGTCCGTCGTCGATCTGCCCCGGCTCCTCTGTGGTAGTTCCGGCACCCTCGCAGTGGTCACGGCCGTCACACTGGCAACCGAGCCGACCGCGGCCGGAGCAGCGGTGGGCCTGTTCTTTTTTGATTCCCTTGAAGGGGCTGCTGCCGCCGTCCAGCGGCTCCAGAGTCTGGGCCCTAGTGCCTGTGATCTGTTCGACAAACGGCACCTCGCCCTCTCGCGAACGGCCAGTGCTGCCTTCGAGCGGCTGGTGCCCGCTGTCGCAGAGGCCGGATTGCTGGTCGAGTTTTCTGGTGGCGAGCGGGCGGATTGGAACCGCCGGCTGGATGACGCCGTGCAGCTTACCCGCCGGTCGCGGTTTCGCTGCATTGATGTCCGGCGGGCTGAGTCGGCGGCAGACGTGGATCTGTTCTGGCACTTGTCGCGAACCGTTGTTGCGACGCTGCACGGTGTTCGGGGTGACGTGCGACCGGTGCAGTTCATGGAAGACGTGGTCATTCCACCCGCCCGGCTGCCTGAATTTCTGGTGGCCTATCAGGAACTGCTCAAAAGGCATGCCGCCACGGCGTTGCTCTTTGCCCACGCCGGCCACGGCCAGTTGCATGTCCGACCGTTTGCCGACCCGCGTCGTCCGGGTGAGCGGCAGCGGCTTGAGGCGTTGGCCAACGAGTTGGTGGCTGTCGTGGTCGAGATGGACGGCACGCTCGGGGGAGAGCAGGGGCTGGGCCTGTCGCGGACGGCATTCTTCCAGCAGTACGCACCCGAACAGGCGGCGATCTGTCGCGAGGTGAAGCGGCTGTTTGATCCGGCCGGCCTGCTCAATCCCGGCAAGATCGTGCCAGTCACCGAGAAGCCGGCCGCGGCCTGGCGGGCTGAAGTGGCCACCGCGTCCCCAGCGGTCAGCCTGCCGGTGCTCACCTGGACTCCAGAGCAATGTGGTGATGAGGTGGACGCCTGCAACGGCTGTGGAGCCTGTCGGTCGGATGGGGAGGCACTGCGCATGTGTCCCCGGTTTCGGGAGTCACCGGGGGAAGAGTCGTCGCCCCGGGCCAAGGCCAACCTCGTTGCTGGTCTGCTCAGTGGGGCGGTCGATCTACAGGCAGCCGGCCTCGATTCCATTCAGGCGATTGCCGACACCTGCTTCAACTGTCACCAGTGCCGCACGGACTGTGCTGCGGGTGTCGATATTCCGGCACTGGTCACCGAACTTAAGGCAGCCAGTGTGGCCGCCCAGGGGTTGCGGTGGACCCCTTGGCTGCTCTCGCGGGCAGACCGCCTGTCGGCGCTCGGCGGGCGGCTGGGGCCGATGGCAAACTGGGCGATCCGAAATCGGCAGGCTCGCTGGCTGCTGGAGAAACTCTGTGGCATCGCCCAAGGCCGTGAGTTGCCAGCCTTCACGGGAAATAAGTTACTGCGGTGGGCGTCGCGGCGGGGGCTGACGCGGCCTTCGCGGCGGGCCGGTCCGCGGGTGCTCTATTTTCTCGACACCTTCGCTCGGCGGCACGACCCGTTGGTGGCCAAGGCGTTTGTTGCCCTGTTGGAACGCAACGGTGTCGGCGTCTTCATCGACCCCCGGCAGGTGGCTTCCGGCATCACGGCTGTTGCAGTAGGCGATGTTGAGGAGGCCCGCCGGCTGGCCCGGCGGAACCTGCAGGTTCTTGCTGAAGCAGTCCGACTGGGCTACAAAATTCTCGCTACAGAGCCGGCTGCTGTGACGGCTATTCAGCATGACTACCCGCTGTTGCTTGAGGACGAGGAACTTTCGGGGGTGGTTGCGGCCACCCACCATGCCACCGACTACCTGTGGGAGATGCATCGGGACGGCCGGTTCACTGTCGACTTGGAGCCCCTGCCAGCGCGGCTGCTGTATCACCAGCCCTGCCACCTGCGAACGCGAGAAGCTCGCGGTGTATCCGCTGACCTCCTTCGACTCATTCCTGAACTCGTCCTCGACACGCGTCCAACCGGTTGTTCGGGGATGGCAGGCACGTTTGGTCTCGATCGCGAGAACTATCGGGCCAGCCTACGGATTGGCCGAACCCTCTTGGCGGCTGTTCGTGAGCCCGGTGTTGGGGGTGGCGTGACGGAGTGCAGTACCTGCCGGCTCCAGATGGAGCAGGGCGTTGCAAAGGCAACGGTGCATCCGGTGGTTCTCCTGGCGGCCGCGGCCGGCCTGTTGCCCGGAGCAACAGTCCGGGAGAGACTGCGGGAACTCGTCTCTTCGTCGGAGCAGCCGTAAATGCAACAGGAAGCCTCACCACCGTCGGCCGGTCGGGACAATGCCGCCCGGCTTCCGTCTCGGTTCACGGTGCACCTGTTTGCCGGCATGGCGGCGACTGTGGGGCAGCGGTCTGTGGCCATTCAACCGCAGGAGCCGACGGTTGCCGGTCTGCGGGCCGCGCTCGAAGAGACGTTTCCAGCGATTGAGGCGTTGCTGGCCCGGAGTGCAGTCGCCGTCAATGGCCGCTATGCTGCTGCCGATGTATTCCTTGAGCCAGGTGTGGAGATTGCGGTCATCCCGCCGGTGAGCGGAGGCTGAGCCGATGGGTGATGTGACGCTGAGCCACGGTCCACTCGATACCGGTTTCCTGTTGGCAGCGGTCGCCAGTGAGGCGGCAGGGGCCAATGTGCTGTTTACCGGAACGACACGCCGAACCACCGGTGACCAGACGACAGAGTGGCTTGACTACGAAGCCTACGAACCGCTTGCGACGACCGAACTGAATGCCTTGCGGCGGGCAGCGATTGCTCAGTTTGGGTTGACTGGCTGTGCGCTCGCCCACCGGCTGGGCCGGGTGGCGGTGGGTGAGACGAGTGTGGCCGTTGCCGTCTCAGCGGCCCACCGCCGCGAAGCCTTCGCCGCGGCGTCATGGCTGATGGACGAACTCAAACGCCGGGTGCCGGTCTGGAAGCATGAGGTGGGATCTGCGGGGGCCTTCTGGGTGCACCCTGCCGGTGAAGCCTCGCCAGCACCGGGTGACCAGCCGCAAGGAGGCGGTGATGAACCGGCTCAGTAGTGGCCAGTTGCCACCAAGCCTGACGGACCGATTTGGCCGCCGGCACACCGATCTGCGGGTGAGCGTCACCGACCGGTGCAACCTGCGGTGCGGTTACTGCATGCCGCTGGAGGTGACCTTCAAACCGCAGGACGAAATCCTCACCTACGAAGAGATCACGCGGGTGGTCGCAGTGGCCACCCGGCTGGGCATCCGAACGGTTCGGCTGACCGGCGGTGAGCCCCTGGTGCGGGCGGAAGTTGATCGCCTGGTGCGATCCCTGATGGCGATCCCACGCCTTGAGGAGGTGGCACTGACCACCAATGGGCTGCTGCTTGCGGAGCAGGCAGACCGGCTCGCTCGGGCGGGGCTGACGCGGCTGAATGTCAGTCTCGACAGCCTCGCTCCGGAACGCTTCCAGGCCATCGCCCGTCGGCCCGGGCTGGATCGGGTGCTGGCGGGGCTTACGCAGGCTCGGCGGTGTGGCTTTCGCAGCATCCGCATCAATGCGGTCTCGGTTCGCGGTCTCACCGAGCGGGAGATTGTGCCGCTGGCGCGGTTCTGCCGTGACGAATCCTATCACCTGCGGTTCATTGAGTTCATGCCGCTCGATGCTGAGGCAGGCTGGACGAATGACACGGTGCTGACCGGCGCGACGGTCCGGCAACTTCTGGAATCAACCTTCGGGCCGCTTGCGCCAGTGCAAGGGGGCGACCCCGGCCAGCCGGCGGTTGATTATGACTATGCTGATGGGTGTGGCCGTGTCGGATTCATCAACCCCGTCAGTCAACCTTTTTGTGACCGGTGCGACCGGCTGCGGTTGACGGCGGATGGCCAGTTTCGAAACTGCCTCTTCTCCACCGCAGAGTGGGATGCTCGTCAGGTGATTCGGAGTGGTGGTGACGACCACAACCTGGCCCAGTTGCTGGTTGACTGTGTGGCGGCCAAAGAGGCTGCTCACGGTATCGGTACGAGTCAGTTCCAGCGGCCTGATCGGGCCATGTATCAGATTGGCGGCTGACCCCGGCGGGCAGATTCAGCATGAACTCCATGGCTCATTCGTCACCACCGCGGCGGTATCTTGATCATGCTGCCACCAGTTGGCCGAAGCCTGAGCCGGTCTGGCAGGCCTGGGAGCAGGCAGCGCGGGCCAACGGCACGGCGGCTGGACGTGGCGGCTATCGTGAGGCGGTTGCTGCCAGTCAGACGATGGTCCGAACCCGGGCCACGATCGCAGACCTGCTGGGCTTCCCGGTGGACCGGATCGCTTTGCCGACCTCGGCCACGCTTGGCTTGAATCAAGCCATTCAGGGGCTGACACGACCAGGTTGTCACGTGATCGCCACTGCTGCTGACCACAACGCCACCCTACGGCCGCTGGCCCACCTGGCCCGGCGGAGGCAGATCGACCTGACCATTGTGCCCTGTGATGGTCGCGGCTGGGTCGATCCGGAGGAGATCGCCGCCGCCTGGCGGCCAACTACGCGGCTGGTGACTTTTTCCCAGGCTTCCAATGTGACTGGCGTGCTCCAGGATGCGGCGGCCATCGCCGCGATTGTCAGCGAACGGGGTGGCCTGAGCCTGCTCGACGCTGCTCAGACGCTTGGGCAGGTGGCCGTGGGTGAGGGCATCTCGGCGGCCGATGTGATTGTCGCGCCGGCGCATAAGTGGCTGCTCGGCATGCATGGGGTGGCGATTCTGGCTGCCCGAGAGGGTGTTGAGTGTGAACCGCTGATCCTGGGCGGGACCGGGTCGGCAAGCGAGTCACTCGATCTCCCAACGAACTTTGCCGATCAGTTTGAGGCGGGCACCCCCGACCTGCCGGCCATGGCGGCCCTTGAGGCAGCCATGGAGTGGCTCGCTGCGGAGGAGCAGGTGGCAGGCCACTGTCGGGCCCTGGCCCAGGCGTGCCGGGAGCAGGTGGCTGCCATCGACGGGATCCGGGTGATCGGAGGGGCAACTGCAGACACCGCTGGGCCGCCGCTTTTCAGCATCACGGCTGCTGCGTACGAACCTGCCGAGTTGGCGGCACTGCTTGAGCAGCTCGCCGGGGTGCAGGTGCGGTCAGGGTTTCACTGTGCGGCCCAGATTCATGATCATCTGGGGACGGCGGCGGGGGGAACGGTTCGCATCGCCTTTGGGCCGTTCAACACCAGCGCAGACGTTGATGCCGTGGTGTCCACCGCGGCGGCTCTGATGCGGTAGGCTTTACCGAGGCTCAACGACGGAGGATGTGATGGCCGGAATTCCCGCAGATGTTTGGTATGCCGACGGACTACGGTTCCGCTGCACGCAGTGTGGCGATTGCTGCACGGGGGCAGAGGGCTACGTCTGGGTCAATCAGGCCGAGATTGACGCCATGGCGGCTCGTCTCGATATGGACCCGGCAGACTTTGAAACCGCGTACGTACGGCGTGTCGGTATTCGCCGGTCACTGACCGAACGGCCTGGGGGTGACTGCGTCCTGCTCGATGCCGAGAGTCGGCGTTGCACCGTCTATGGCGAACGACCGCGGCAGTGCCGTACGTGGCCGTTTTGGGACTCCAATCTCAAGTCTCCCGAAGCCTGGGCCGACGCAGCGGCTGGCTGTCCCGGCTGCAACAAGGGCAACCTCGTGCCGCTGGAAACCATCCGCGAACAGGCCGCGAAGATTCGCATCTGATCGCACGATGCGGTGTGCCGCTGCCTGCGAGCGCTGGGGCGGTCTCCCGCAGGACCCGACGGTGCGTTTAGAGGACACCACCGTGGGTGCGGTATGGCGTCATGTGGGACGGCTGATCGAGGAACCAAATGCGTTCCCACTCATCGGTGATCGCGCGAAGATCCTCAGACGTGTAGATCAATTCCTGGGCGCGGCGGATGGGGTCACCCGAGTACATTGGAATCAGGCAGCCAGTCATGCTCGACAGCAGGAGTCCGGCGACGAGCACTAGGGCTAGCCGCATACCGATGCCGCGATTGCCACCGGGGGTGGTATGGGCGTTCATCCCGTCTTCCTCCGAGTACCGAGCACGCAGGGGTGAGTGTTCATCACCGAGGAACCCGTTCCCCGGTGCTGAGCGAGCAAAACTTGTAGCCGACCAGCGGTATGAAAGCGATGGAGAAATCGCGTTTCCGTGAGCGGCCGGCTCAGTGGGGCCGTGAGTCGCTGGGAGGCAGACTGTGCGGCATCCCGGCGGTCTGCGGAGGCTGGGAAGCCTGGGTCTGCTCCAGCTGCCGAACTCGGGCTTCCATCTCCTTGCCAGGCTTGAAGCTGACAGAGTTCCGTGGTTCGACCAGAACGGCTTCGCCGGTGCGCGGGTTTCGGGCCATCCGCTGTTCGCGGTGCTTGATCTGAAAAACTCCGAAATTTCGCAGTTCTACCCGGCCCTCTTGCACCAGACTGTCGATCAAGGCGTCGAAGGTTGTCTGCACAACCTGCTGCGCCTGGGCTTTGGGCATATCGAGCCGCTCGCAGAGCGCCCGAACAATGTCTTGCTTGGTCACGACTCAGGCACTCCGACCGCTGGGGGAACCGCGTGGGAAGCCGCCCCGGGGCAACCGGGCCGAGCCTATCAGCATGCGTTTTGGTGCAGCCGTCCGGAACCATAAGGGGGGTGCTCAGTCGATGTCAACGAGGTTTGCGAACCAGTTAGGTGAAGACACCCAACGCCTTAATTCGGTATCGGCCGAAAAACCGGCAGGCTTGAGCCAGTCCGGACATTCGGCAAAAACGGCCTCGTCTCCTGCGGGGCCGCACCCGCCCCGGCTTTTGCAATTTCCTGCGGTAGACTGACGAGAGAGATTTTCCCTGCGCCTGCCCCTGCCCGCTGTTCGAGCCCCCGGTCACCCATGACTGCCTCCCCGCCTGAGC
>WTHB01000125.1 GCA_011523305.1 Planctomycetaceae bacterium
CCCCAGCCGGTTCAATCGGGGCTGGCGACCGGCTGCCTGCCGCTCCCAACCCGCCCAGAAAAGACGTTGGCATGCCTCCTTCTCCCGTCACCACCGTACCGTGCGATGGCCACCGCGGCTGCATTGCCGACGTCGCCCTGCTGGCCCGGGAGATCCCATTGTTCCCGGTTGACCGCTGGTGCGATCTGGCTGCGGTGGCAACCGCCCGGGCTGCCTGCCGTCACCGGATTGGCTGGGCCGCCATCTTTCTCAAGGCGTACGGGAAAGTCGTCCGGCAGACCCCCGCCCTCCGCAGCTGGTTTCTGCCCGGCCTTCGCCCGCGACTGGCTACGACCAGCCAAAATGTTGCCACGTTGGCGATCAACCGCGTCGAGGATGACACCGAACGGCTCTGCTGGGCTCGGCTCGATCGCCCCGAGGAGCGCCCCCTGCTCGACATTCAGCGATTCATCGAGGCCTGCAGCCAGCAACCGTTGAAAGAGATGTTCAAACGGCAGCTCGAACTGGAAATGCTTCCCAGCTGGCTGCGACGACTTGTCCTACGATGGAACCACCGGTCGCGATCAGCCAAACGGGCCGCTCGGCTGGGCACCTACAGCCTCTCGACGCTAGCTGGCCTGGCAGCGAGCAACCGCTTCCACCCCTCCCTCTGCACAACCAGCCTGTCGTACCAGCCCCTCGAGGCTGACGGCCGCTGCCTGGTCACCCTGATTGCTGATCATCGGGTGGTTGATGGGGCACTGGTCGCTCGCAGTCTGGCACAATTGGAAACCGTCCTACAGCATGATCTTGTCAGTGAGTTGCAGACCCTGGCGGCTGCTCCGGCGGCGCATGGGCCTCCTTCAGCCGCCGCCTGATTTCGGCCAGCCGTTCACCAAGGTCTCGCTCTAGCCCCCGGCTTGTCGGCTGGTAATAGGTGCGTTCGACGCCGAGATAGTCCTGCTTGGCAATCGCATCCGGCGCATCGTGGGCATAGGCGTAGCCCTGGCCATGGCCCAGCCGCTTGGCTCCGGCATAGTGCTTGTCTTGCAGATGCCGAGGCACTGGCACGACAGCCTTCTCCCGCACATCCTGGCGAGCAGCCGCGATGGCGGTGGTGCAGGCATTGCTTTTCGGCGCGAGCGAGAGATAGGTCACTGCCTGGGCAAGAGCCAGTTGGCACTCCGGCAGCCCCACAAATTCTGTGGCCTGCATGGCACTGACCGCAATCAGCAGGGACCGGGGATCGGCATTGCCGATATCTTCACTGGCCAGAATCACTAACCGGCGAGCCAGGAATCGCACGTCCTCGCCCCCCTCGAGCATCCGCGCCAACCAGTAGAGGCCGGCGTCAGCATCGCTGCCCCGAATGCTCTTGATCAGCGCACTGGCGCAGTCGTAGTGGGTGTCTCCTGCATCATAGATCACCGCCTTCCGCTGCACGCTCTCACGGGCCAAGTCGAGCGTGAACCGCAGGGGCCGCTCGACTGATGACAGCACCCCCACCTCGAGGCCTCCCAAGGCGCGACGGGCATCACCGTCGGCCGTCTCCACAAGAAACTCGAGTGCATCGTCGGCAAGTTCAATCTCCTGCCCACCAAACCCGTGGGTCGGGTCGGCAAGTGCTCGGGTAATGATCACGGTGATGTCGTCAGGCTGAAGAGACTCAAGTTCAAAAATCCGACTGCGACTGACCAATGCGGGCGTCAACGCGAAGAACGGGTTTTGGGTTGTGGCACCGATCAGGGCGAGCACACCGCTTTCAACATCGGGCAGGAGGACGTCCTGCTGTGATTTGTTGAACCGATGAATCTCGTCCACAAACAGACAGGTTCGCCCAGCATCGTCCTCAAGCCGCCGGCGGGCCGCCTCGATCACCTCCCGCAGTTCCTTCACCCCTGAAGCCGTCGCCGAGAGTTCAACAAACCGCCGCCGGGTTTCGGTGGCAATGATCTCGGCGAGCGTCGTCTTTCCAACCCCTGGAGGGCCATAGAGGATCACCGAGCCGAGCCGATCTGCCTCAATCAGGCGACGGAGTAACTTGCCCGGACCGATGATCTCCTGCTGGCCGACATAGTCAGCCAGCCGGCGGGGCCGCATCCGGGCTGCCAGCGGCGCCGCTCGCTCGAGGTTGGCTGCCCGTGCCTTACTGAACAAGTCCGCCATCCTGCCCATCCAATCCGTGAGGGTTCCTGCCCTGGCGGCCGGGGGGCCCTGACACCGCCACTCTGATTTTATCCGACCAGTTGGGCCGTCGCCGCTACCATACCCGAGGAGGATTGCATGGGATTTCGTACGCTCCGACAGTGTGTTGAAACGCTCCAACGTGAGGGGCAGGTGGTTGCGATCGATCATCCGGTCGATCCCCACCTCGAAATTGCGGAAATTCAGCGGCGGCTCTTCCGGGCCGGTGGCCCGGCTCTCCTTTTCACCAATGTCCGCGACACGTCTCTGCCGGTCCTGATCAATCTCTACGGGACCCGGCAGCGGGTCGAACGAATCTTCCGCGACACCCTCGAGCGGGTTCGACGCCTGGTGGAACTGAAGATTGATCCGACCGCCGCCCTCCAGAAGCCCTGGCGGTACTGGCGGAGCCCGGTCGACGCTCTGACCATGCTGCCTCGATCCGTCCGCAGCGGGGCCGTCATGCACCGTGACGTGCCTCTCTCAAGTCTGCCTGGGGTCACGGGCTGGCCTGGGGACGGCGGCCCCTTCATCACTCTCCCGGCGGTCTACTCGGAGCATCCGGACGCTCCCTCGCTGAAGCACTCAAACCTAGGCATGTATCGGGTCCAACTCCGCGGCAACGGCTACGAGCCGGACCATGAGGTGGGGCTGCACTACCAGATTCATCGGGGCATCGGCGTGCACCACGCGGCCGCACTTGCGCGGGGTGAACCGCTCAAGGTTGCTATCTTCGTCGGCGGCACTCCGGCGCTCGCTGTTTCCGCGATGATGCCGCTGCCGGAAGGGCTTTCTGAACTCACCTTCGCCGGCGCCTTGGCGGGCCATCGGATCCCGATGGTGCAGCGGAAGAATCGCCCGTCAATCTACGCCAATGCCGACGTGGTGATTGAAGGAACCATCGCACCGGGGCAGACGAAACCAGAGGGTCCCTTCGGTGATCACCTGGGCTACTACGCTCGCCAGCATGAGTTTCCCGTTCTTCGAGTCGACCATGTCTGGCAGCGTGAGGGTGCCATCTGGCCGGTCACCGTGGTCGGCCGGCCGCCGCAGGAAGACACGCTGTTTGGCTGGCTGGTGCACGAACTGACCGGCCCGGTCATTCCGACGGTACTCCCAGGTATTTCCAGTGTCCATGCCGTCGACGCCGCGGGCGTCCACCCTCTGCTGCTAGCCGTCGGCAGCGAGCGATACCTCCCCTGGCGTTCCTCTGACCGGCCCGCCGAACTGCTCACCCAAGCCTCTGCCATTCTGGGGCAGGGACAGCTCTCGCTGGCCAAATACCTGTTTCTGGTCAACGGCCAGGAGGCGGCCGGGCTTGATGCACATGATGTGCCGGCCTTCCTTCGGCATTGGCTCGAGCGGGTCGACTGGCAGCGTGACTGCCATTTTCACACCGAGACCACCATCGACACACTCGACTACTCGGGCAGCGGCTTCAACAGTGGGTCCAAACTGGTGGTGGCCGCACGGGGTCCCGCCATCCGCAGCCTGTTAAGCAGTCTGACCGGTGACATCCCACTGCCTGACGGCTTCTCAGCCCCCCGGGTCTGCCTGCCAGGTGTGGTTGCGATCAGCGGCCCGCCCATCACTCCGAAACCGAGCCTTCACGTCCCGGACGAGGCGGCAATTTGGCAGGCCACCAAGGCTGCCGCGTGGACCGCCGATATCGAGCGGCTCACGGTGGCTATCTCACGCGAACATCCGCTAGCTGAGTGGCCGTTGCTGGTCGTTGTCGATGACAGCAACTTCACTGCTGCAACGCTCGAAAACCTGCTTTGGGTCAGCTTTACCCGCTCGAATCCAGCCGCCGACGTACACGGCGTCGGATCTTTCACCCACGCAAAGCACTGGGGCTGCACGGGCCCCTTGATCATCGATGCCCGCCTCAAGCCTCATCATGCGCCGCCAGTTGAAGAAGACCCGGCGGTCTCCGCCCGCGTTGACGCCCTCTGCCGCCGCGGTGGCCCACTGGCAGGTCTCTTCGACTAACTGACGTCTGCCTGTCGGCGACAGGATGTCGCCAAACAGATCAACCAAGCGGTCACCAACTACGGCTTCGCGACCGCATGCCTCAAGGAAAAGCAGACAGGATGTCCGAGCTTTCCGTGAAGCTAGCCCTCGCCCGAGCCCAAGCACCACCCGGCGACAGGACGTCGCCAATCAGAACCAGCAGGCAGTCACGAACCTCGACTTCGTGGCTGCATGCCACAAGGAAAGGCGGACAGGATGTCCGAGCTTTCCGTAAAGTCAGCCCGCCGCTGGAATTTCGCTGATGCGAATCTTGGTGGCCACGGCCCGATGGCCAGTCCGGCGGCGGTAGTTCTTGCGGCGGCGGAACTTCTGGACGTAGATCTTTTCGCCCTGCACCAAGCCGATAACTTCTGCCTTGACCACAGCGCCGTCAACGAGCGGGGCACCGAGATGCATCTTGCCGTCCTTGCTGACAGCCAGCACCTTGTCGAGGACCAATTCACTGCCTGCCTCAACCGGCCGAAAGTCGACCTCAAGTTCCTGCCCCTCACTCACCCGGTACTGGCGACCGCCGTCGGCGATGATGCAGTAGTGGTGCCCGCCACCGACCATGGTGTCGGCAGTCGAGGAGTCAGCTTGTGTTGGAGTGGCAGCCATCGCAAAAATCCTTGTCGCGTTTTCTCTCGTCTCACCTTCGCCGCGGCGAAGAATCGTTCATTGTAATCCCGCATCAGGAAAATCCAGCCTCCCGCCCCGGCCTGCGGACTTTTGCCGGATTTGCGGGGCTCGCAGAGGGTTCGGTCCACGTTACCGGGGGGCGAAGTCGCCCCCGGCAAAAGACCTTTTTCCGGAGGCTGGTCAGGGAAATCGCACGGTACGACCGCCCGAGTCTTTGGCCTCAATCGCCAGATGCTCTGGTGACGCTCCGTCCTTCCCGACGATGTGCAGCTGCACGTGAGAAGCATCCTCAAACTGGGCAATCTCCCGCCGCTTGCGGTTGTTGATCCAGGTGGCGACCTCATCGTGCACCGTGATCGTCAGCCCGGCAATGTCCTCCCGGGTGGCTGACAGCTGCAGCATCCGCATCACTTCGATCGCCATGCTCTCGGCTGTCTTCACGATGCCGGTTCCCGTGCAGGTTGGGCAATCGCGGAAGATACTTTTCCGGAGCGATGGCCGAATCCGCTGCCGTGTCATTTCGATCAGGCCGAAGGGGCTGGTTCGCAGCACCTTGGTGCGGGCCCGATCTCGCTTCATGGCATCATGCAAGGCCCGCTCGACACCGCGACGGTACTTCTCCCGCCGCATGTCGATGAAGTCATTGACGATCACCCCGCCAAGATCCCGCAACCGCAGCTGCCGAGCAATCTCCTTGGCTGCAATCAGGTTCATCTGATAGGCGTTTTCTTCAGCCGACTTCTCCGTGCGGAAACTGCCCGTATTAACGTCGATTGCGACAAGGGCTTCGGTCGTATCGATGACAATCGACCCGCCGCCCTTGAGCGGTACCTTGCGCTGGTTGATGCGGCTGATTTCCTCTTCAAGTCGATAGCGGTAAAAGAGCGGCTCTTTGCCGTCGTAGTACTGCAGGCGGCTGGCATACTTGGGCATCACCAATTCAAGGAACTCGCGGGCCCGCTCATAGGCAGCCTGATCGTCGATGAGAATCCGGCCGACATCCTCGGTGAACATGTCCCGGATCGTCCGGATGATCATGTCGCTTTCCTGATAGATGTCGATCGGCGCGGAATACTTCCGCATCCGCCTGACGATGCTCTTCCAGAGCCGCAGCAGATAGGCCATATCGCGGGCCATTTCCGATTTGGTTCGTTCGGTCCCAGCCGTCCGAACCACGAAGCCAACGCCCTTGGGGGGCTGCAGGGTCTGCATGATGTCGCGGAGCACGCGCCGTTCCCGCTCATTGTCGATTTTCTTGGAGACACCAACCCGGCCCAGCGGCGGCATCAGCACGAGATAGCGGCCCGGAATTGAGATGTAGGTCGAAAGCGTTGGCCCCTTGGTACCGAACCCTTCCTTGATCACCTGCACCAGGACCTCATCACCACGCTTGAGAATGTCCTGAATCGGCGGCTTTACCCGGGGGCGATCACCAATGCGAGGCTTCCGACGGCGGTCGGCTGACTTTCCGTTCTCGCCCTCCGCCTCTCCGCTCGGCTTGTTGGGGTCGGTCAGTTCAAAGGCCTTGTCGGGGTCGAGCCCACCTTGCCGGTAGTACTGTGGTTCAATGTCGCTGATGTGCAAAAATCCATTGCGGCCGACACCAAAATCGACAAAGGCCGCCTGGATCGACGGCTCAATGTTGACCACCCGGCCCTTGTAGATGTTGCCCACAAGGTTGTCCTGGCTGGTCCGCTCCACGTAGAGCTCTTCCAGCACACCTTCTTCGATGATCGCGATGCGGCATTCTTCTGCCTGCGTCACGTTGATCAGCATTTCCTGTTTCATGGTCATTCCTTCTCTCGTAGAGCTCGCCTGCCTCACAGCGGCGACCGCGTCATGCGACCGTCTCCGCCAAGAGGCGGCGCATCTGATCGCGCAAAAAGGCCTTCACTTCCCGGGCACTGGACATTTCCAGCACTCGAGCAGCAACTGCCTGACAGTCGGCGACCGATACGCTTCGGACCGCCTGTTTAATTTCTGGTATGGCCGCAGCAGGCACACTCAACTGCCGCAGCCCCAAACCCAGTAGCAACTGGGTGTACATCACGCTGCCGCTCATCTGCCCGCAGACACTCGCCGGCACCCCGGCTTCTGCCGCGATGTCGAGTGACCGCTTCAGCAGCCGCAGCACGGCTGGATCGCAGGCGCTGTAAAGATCGGCCACATCTTTGTTTCCCCGGTCGACTGCCAGCGTGTACTGGATCAGGTCGTTCGTGCCGACTGAAACAAAGTCAACTTCTTTGACGAACGCATCCAGCATCATCGCGGCAGCAGGTGTCTCCACCATGATGCCGACGGCCATTTTGGGATTAAAGTCGATGGCATGCTCGGCAAGATCTTCCATCACATCGGCGAGCACCATCCGAGCCTGTCGCAGTTCAACAATGGTGGAGACCAACGGAAACATCACTCGCACGTCGCCATGGACGCTGGCCCGCAGGATTGCCCGCAACTGGGTACGGAACATCGGCAACTGTCGCAACGACAGGCGAATGCTCCGCAGCCCCAGGCAGGGGTTTCGTTCTTCCTCGGGGCTGGTCTCAGTCAGCATTTTGTCTGAGCCGAGGTCGAGCGTCCGGATGATCACCGGCTTGCCGTCCATCGCCTCAATGACCTTGCTGTACGCCTGGTAGTGATCTTCCTCGCTCGGCTCCTGCTTGCTGGTCAGGTAGAGAAACTCCGTGCGGTACAGCCCGATACCGTCACAGCCGCGGCGGACGCACTGCTCAACCTCTTCCGGAAATTCAATATTGCCGCTGATCTGTACCCGAACGCCATCGGTGGTTTCTGCGGGCAGGTCGCGAAGCTGTCCCAGTGAGGCGGCAACCGTTTCGGCCGCCTCGACCTCAAGCCGGTAGCGGGCAATGGTCTCTTCGTCCGGCTGGAGGATCACCACGCCCTGATTGCCGTCGAGAATCACCGGCTCACCACCAGAGACATCGGCCAGAAATGGACCGATGCCGACCACGGCAGGAATCTCCAGCCCCTCGGCAACAATCGCCGTGTGACTGCCCGGGCCGCCCAACTCCGTGGCAAATCCCTTCACGAACCGACGATCGAGGCTGGCCGTTTCACTGGGGGTGAGATTGTGGGCCAGCACCACCACCGGCTCGGAGATTGCGGCCAATGTTTCCCGCCGCTGCCCCAGCAGGTTTCGCAGCAGGCTCTTCTCGATGTCATAGATATCGTGCGCTCGCTGCGAAATGTGGTTGTCAAGGTTTTGAAACACCTTGGCGTAGCGACGCAACGTGCGACTGACGGCATACTCCGGCCACCAGTTGCGATCCTTGACGGCACTGGTCAGTTCCTGCTGCAGACGCTGGTCGTGCAGCATCGCCAGGTGGGCGTCAAAGATGGCGGCATACTGCTCGCCCAACTCTTCCCGGACCGCATCACGGTTTTTCGTGATTTCCGCCGCTGTTTCAGCAATCGCCGTGGAGAGTCGCTGCAGTTCCGTGTCGACGGCACTCCGGGCGACAAACCGCCGCGGAATGCGGAAGCCTTCGCTATCGAGCACGAGGGCTTCACCGATCGTGACGCCCGACGAGACTGCAATACCTTGAAGTTTGAGCATGGGCGCTGGCAACGCAGGCAGCAGCCGTCACGCGGGGAGACCTGCCGAGGCAGCACGAGGCTGCCACCGACGATCAACATCCTGCGTTCCGGGCGCCCAGCGGTGCGCGTCTCCTTGTTGGTTGGTTTTCGGATTGTTTCAGGTACGTCTCGCCGCCTGGCAAGCCGTGTCTGTCGGGCCTGATCTTCCAACGACGCTGGAAGGGGTCAGACCCTCGGGTGTTCCTCTGTCGGCAGCAGCCTCAGCGGCCACCACCTCTCTCCCCAGCCGGTTCACCAGGAACCTCGTTGGCAGGGGTCGTTCGCTT
Source organism: Planctomycetaceae bacterium (assembly GCA_011523305.1). Classification (GTDB taxonomy): domain Bacteria; phylum Planctomycetota; class Planctomycetia; order Pirellulales; family UBA1268; genus UBA1268. The sequence goes on from WTHB01000125.1 coordinate 8,700, forward strand.
TACAACGGTTTCGTTTTCTGTGTGCGTGGTGGAGTCACCGGCCAGCGTGAAGTTCTGCTCGAACAGACTTCCAAGCGCGTCGAGGGCCTCAGAGGCGTCCGGGCCAGTCGCCTCCAGCACCAGCCGGGTTCCAGCCTCGGCGGCCAGAGTAAGGAGGTCAAGGATGCTCTTGCCATCGACCCGCTGGGCCTTCCCTACGACCTCAATTCGCGACTGCCACCGCCGGGCCTCTCGCGCAACGAGATCGGCCGGCCGGGCGTGCAGCCCCTGCTCGTTGGCGACGATCACTTCGCGACTCACGGTCTGACTCATCACATCTTCTGGTTGTTTTTTCGTTATGCGTTCACCGGCTAGCCTCCGGCTCCCAACGAGCCGCACACCAGCCGCACAAACCGCCCCCCGATCCGCTGTGAACGCTGCCGTTCACCCGGACCACTGCGACGGTCACTCGGGAGGCAGCTTCAGGAAGCGATGCTTTGAGCATCAGCTTCCTCCAGCAACCGCCATACATCCTGAGGCCCGCCTGCCTCTTTCAACGTCTTGCAAAATGCATCATCTCGCAACTGCCGAGAAATATTCTCGAGCGCCCGCAGATGATCTCCCGGCCGATCCGGCGGAGAAACCAGCAGGAACAGCAGTTGCACCGGCTCGCCATCGAGGCTTTCAAAGTCGATTCCGGCCTGGCTGATCGCCACCGTACCGACAAGCCGACTGACGCTGGGATGCTTGGTATGCGGCACCGCAACACCCCGGCCAATCCCGGTACTGCCGAGATCCTCCCGCTTCATGATCGCCTTGACGATGCTTTCCAGTTCGCCAGCCGTGATCTTTCCGGCATCAACCAGCGACTGCGACATCTCACGGATGACGCCTTCCTTGGTGGTCGCCGCCACGTTTGGCCGAATCGCCTCGACCGCAACAAAGTCTGAGAATTTCATAGTAGTGTTATTCGTGATCCGGATGCATCAACTTCGCCGGACAGTCTCGGCGTGCTTGTGTCCTCGCAACTTCTCCTTGTGCTTCCGCAACTGCTGCTCCAGTTTTTGCACGGCCCCGTCCACACTCCGCCACAGCGTGGCAGACGTCTCGTGGCTGACGAGATCGTGAAAATGCTCGGCTGAGGCAATGATCTCGACCCCAGTCAACGAGGTATTCGCAAAATCGACCGTCACGTTCAGCGACGTGATCCGATCAAAATACCGCCGCAGTCGCGACACCTTCGACACGATTTTCGACTGCGACACTGGGCTGAGGTGCCCGTGTCGGGCTGAAACATTCACCTGCACGTGATCGATCCTTTCTGATCATGAGTTGCAGCAGCCCTCCACACATTCCGCGGCGGGCGTACCACGTCGGTGGACGCCGGGTGATGAGGCATGCTCACCATCATCCGACACCACCACTGGCCTTGGCTGGCCCATGCGTGGACACGCCTTGGCAGGCGTCGGCTCGGGCCCCGCCCGCTTGGGTGGGCCCACACCAGGTGACACGCCGAACGCTCTCCACGCACATTGGTGAGCATAGACGAGCCCGGGGGCCGGAACAAACGGCCGCTGTTTTCCTGCACTCCAGCACCGATTCCACCATTTAGTCACTCCCACTCGTCGGGGCCACCGCGGCCATCCGCGGGGTGAGTTGCCCCTTCTCAATTTGCTTCCGCCACCAATCCGCCCCTTCTTGGCGTTCTTTTGCAGGCCGATCAACCCGATAACGAAGCCTATCCGAGTCAGACACCTGGTACATCTCATTGAGCCACTGCAGGGCGTAGCGGCGGATGATCGGCTGGTCGTCCTCCAGCAGATCGATCAACTGTGCGGTCAACTCAGCCGGTGACGCCGCTGGCAACTTCCTGCGAGCCAGTTGAAAGGCGACCTCGCCGCGGCCGTCAGGTAGCCGATCACGAAACGTCTTTTCAAGAATCACGGCCAACCCCTCTTCAGCAAACGCGGGCGGAATCGTGCGAGCTTCAAATGTATCCCATTTCCGCTCCCCGAGTCCGGTTGGTGGCAGTTCATCGAGCAGGTCAACCAGACTGCCGTAGTGACTAAGGAGGGCAAGCGTTTCAGCGGCGATCATCCGGTTTTCGATTCTCGGTTGGTCAGCAAGTTCAAGCAGGGCCTGCTGCAGAGGCCTGTCGCCACCAACCGCCGCGACCAACGCCTCGCGGGCTGATTTTTCAGTCGCCATGAAGGCGGCCTCCGAGCTGATCCAAGCAGGAGCTGACTCCCGCTGCTCAAGCGTGGCAGCCCGCGGCTCGGCGGCAGACCAGACAAGCCCTTCCAGCGGCGCGAGTGTGGCGGTTTCCGGAATGCCCCGCAGCGGGCGGGCCGCCGGCGTCAGCCCGCCTGCCTGAGTCTGCTGCCAACTGGCCGACTGCTGCAGGGGCAGAATGCGCACCATAAGAACCTGCGCTCCCTTCCGCGCAGCAAGCGTTGTCTCAGGCTGGTGGGTGACCTCCACCGCCACGCCTCCGGTGAGGCCCGATCGCAGCACGCCACTCAGGCCTTTCACGGTGAGCCCCAGCCGACTGTTCTCATTGGCTGACCGCGCGACGAACCGACCGGCGAGGAGGTGAATCCGCGGCTCGCCTGCGTAATCAAACTTCACCATGGCGTGCGTACCAGGCCACATCCGCACCGTGACACCACCGATATCGAAGACCGGATTGAATCCGGGAGGGACCATTAGCTCTTCGTCGCCGACAATCAGCGGCGAGTCGGATGGCAGACATAACCAGCCATCAAGGTCAGTGCGGTCACTCAGGCGATTGCGGTGCAGCACCACGCCCCGGCCAATCTGTCCGTCTGACTCAAAAAACCCGAGCGGCGGGTCGGTCGAATCACCTAGTGGTGCATCGCCTTCGGGCTCGGGTAACGGAGCCTCTGGGGTGATGATCGCGGGGCCGCCAATCGCCATCGCAGTCCCCTGCGGCACCTGCGGGCGATTGCCCAACGACGTGGCCGCTGGAGCATCTGGCGCTGCGGCACGCTGGGCTGGAGCAGGTGTGGACGGCGTTCCTGCCGCCGCCGGAGCCTCGGGCGTGTCCGACGGGGACGCCGGCAGCGCGGTCACACCGTCGCTGCCGGCAACGGCCGCCACACCCCCAGGTTTCTCCGTTGGGCCCGGCTCAACAGGAGAGGGCATCGCGGCTGCCGGCGCAGCGGCATCACTGTTGCCAGCTGAAACCGCAACAGCCACCGCCGCAGGATCAGCGGCAGCCCGATCAGCCGCATCCGCAGCCTCGGCTGCATCCGCAGGCGGACCAGCGTCGGGCTGGTGGCCGGCAACCGGCGGCTGGACGGCTGGCGGCGGCACCGCAGTCTTGCGGAAGAGCTGGAGACCGAGAATGCCAACAAGCACCAGCAAGACTGCCACGGCCAGAACAGCCGCCAGCGTAGCCAGCCGCGACTGCTGCCGCACCGGCGGTTGGGAAGCGGCTTCGGCCCACGGTTGCTGCTCGGCGGCCGCATCGAGCTCGGCCCGCATCGCCCGGGCGTTGGCAACGTCGCTCACGCGATGTGTTTCATCGGCCAACTTCGCGAGATGCGCCCGGGTCAGGTGTCCGATCCGCTGGCACTCTTCAAGCGTCAATTCTGCGGACAGCTCGGCATGTCCCGCCATCTGAGCAAGCACGTGATGGCATTCAGCCACCTCTCCCAGGGAAACCGATGACTCGACACAGTGGGTCTCAAATTCTTTCAGCCGCTCACCGGGCAAGACATTGTCAAGAAACTCGGCCACGTTGCTGGCACTGCCGTTGAGCCCCTTCCCAGCCACCGGCGGTGCCGGCAGGTCGCGATTGGTAAGCAGCTGCTCAATCTGCTGTTCAAGTGTCCCCGCCAAATCATTGGAAAGAACTTTGCGGTCGAGTTCCTGCTGAGCCTCTTTCGAGAGCACTCGGTCTCGCCACGCCAGGAGGGTTCGCAGGGTCAGTTGCATCGAAAAGAGTTCCTCGTCGCTGGTCGGGGCGGGTCGAGCCTCGCGGCGAAGCCTTTCCGGGAGGTTCGCAACTAGGCCGCTGGGCCCCTTCTTCAGGGCCTCTATTTCAATAGTGGCGTTGTGCGGCCAAATCCGTACACCGGTTTCCAAAAATTTTGTGTGTTTGCCGCTAAACAGCCCTTGGAGCCTCGGGGGGGACAGTTCTGGCCCACGGGGAGGCTTTTTTGCAAGTCGCAGCGAACCGGCAGGCTGCAAGGTTCGTAAAAACGAGGGTGTCTACCACTTTTTTCAGCCATTTTCGGTCCTACTATGACAGCAGAGCCGTTTCTCCTCGTTCCCCGTGCGTGCCCCATGACCAGTTCCGCCCCCGAAGCGATTAAGCAGACCCGCCAGACGATGCTGCTGCAGCAGGCATCGGGGTATGTCGAATTGGCGGAACTGCTGGTGACACCCGAGGCATCGGCACCCGCGTCGGCGGCTCGGCTGTTTCGGCGGGCCTTGGCCGTGCTGGATGAACTGCCTGATTCGGCCCAGGATCACGTGGACGTGTTGGTGCTGCGGGCCGAGGCTCTGCGGGCGTTGGGCTCGTTTGCTGAGGCGTTACCGCTCTTTCAGTGCGTGGCAGCTCGACAGCCGACTGCGGTGGCTGCCTGGCTGGGATTGGGCTGGTGCCTCAAGCGGCTCGGGCGGCTGCCCGAGGCAATCCGGGCGCTCACCCGGGGACTGGCTGTCTGTGGCGATGAGCCGGTCCTCGCCTACAACCTGTCGTGCTATCACTCGCTAGCCGGCAACGTGCTTGCCGCTATTGAGTTTCTGACCAAAGCAATTGCCTCCGACGATCGGTTCCGGGCACTGACGACTGTTGAGCCTGACTTCGATCCGATTCGCAACGACCCGCGATTTGTGGCGGTGATTGACCAGGCGGTATAACAGGGACGGTGGGGCGACGGTCGCTGGAGCGACTAGAGGCACCCACAAACACCATGAATCGCCACTGCAAAACCGCCTTGGGGCGTGGCGACACGAGCCATGACGAACCCGGCATTGCAGGAAGTCATCGCCCTGCTGGGTCATCCGGCAGCTGGCAACCCGGCGCAGTATCTGTTCGAGCGGGTGGTTGCGCGTGATTCCCTCGACTGGCGTTTCCTGACGCTCGAAGTTGAGCCTGAACGGCTCCGCGAGGCGCTTGCCGGGGCCGCTGCCATGGGCTTTCGCGGGTGCCTGCTGGCTGGCCCACTGCGGCAGCCAGCCGTTGCCTTGGTGGCCTCTGTCAGCCCGGCCGCGCACTTTGCCGGGGGCTGCAACCTGCTGGAATTGGATGACAGCGGCAGGCTCGTCGGCCACCTGACGGGCGGACGGGGCATGCTTGAGGCGATCCGTCGGCACGCCGACCCCACGGCCGCAGCCACGGTCATCATCGGCACAGGTTTACTCGCTCGCGCGACAGCGCTTGAACTCACGCTGGCAGGTGTCCCGGAAATCCTGATTGCCGACCCGTGGTACAACGACCCCGCAGAACTGGTCGCTGCCATCAATGGCGTGGAAGGAGGGCGAGCGTCAGCCCTGCCAGCCGCTGAGTTCGTGCAGATTCCTGAATCTGTTGGCCTGGTGATCGCTGCCCACGACAGCCGTCCCCTCCCCGAGGCGACCGGCCTGACAGACTTTCGGAGTGATCTAGTCGTGGTCGATGCATCCCTCTCGCCGCAGACCTCACCCGTGCTTCAGGCCGCCACCACTGCCCGCAGTTGCCGCGTCAATGGGCTTGAAGTGGCCACGGCAATCATGGCGATCACGTTCCACCAGCTCACCGGTATCGACCCCGATACCGAACTGCTGCGGGAAGCCCTGGACGAGTTCCTCGACTACTAGTTGTCGGCGATCTTTCCGTGGAACAAACCACCCCGGACTCGTGTACCCGCGTGCAGGCAACGCCCCGAGTCGCTGTTACTAGCCGCTGCTGAGCCGCTCAATTTTGGTGAGGACGGCAGTGGCACTGCTGCGAACCTCGCTGACAGCATCGTCCCGTAACGTTTTCACCCGCCTGGTGATATCACCCGGAGGCTGTTCCCCGGTCGCATCAAGCAGCAGGGCAACTCCCCGCAGGGCGTTGATCACAACCAGGGCCCGCTTGTACCGCTCGGACTGGGCCTGGTCGTCCGGCTGTGACTTGGCCGGGCTGGAAGCAACGTCCGGCAGAGCCAGCATCTCGGCGAGCGGCTCGTAGGCTTCGCTGCGACCTTGGCGAGCCAGGCCAAGGGCGGCATTGGCCCGCACATCGGCATTGCCGTCTGACGCCAGCCGCTGCAAGGCCTCGATGCTGGAATCACCGCCCAGCACCCCAAGGGTGAACCCACAGGCGTTCCGCAGACGGGCATCGTTTGAACGTGAGGCAGCCACCACGGCATTGATGAGCTCATCACGATTGGAGAACGTCCGGTCGGCCGCAGTCAGATTGTTTGCCAGCACGGCGACTGCCTCAATGGCTGCCCGGGCCGTCTCGGTGTCGGTGGAGTCTTCCGCACGACGGACTAGCGGTGGGGCTGCTTCGGGAACGCTGAACTCACCCAAGGCACGGCAGAGATACAGCCGCAGCGTCTGCGACTGCTCCCCGGTTCGGCCACTGTCGGCCTCATCATCGAGAATGCTTCCCAATTCGGTGGCGAGCGTGGTGTCGGCCTTGAGGGCCCCACCGCCGGGGCCACGAAGGTCGTTGGCCAGATTAAGCGCTGCCTGCCAGCGGCCTTCGTTGGCTCGACGAAGCGTGCGAACATAGGCCTGGGGGTCGTTGCCCAGGTGGGCCAGCCAGTGAAAGGCCAGCCAGACGGCGACGATGATCGCCACAATCAAGCCGGGCACAAGGAACAACTGCACCAAAAACGCCGCACTCGGAGGCTCAACGGGGGGCAGGCTGTCGTCGGGGTGAAGCGGTTGCTGGGGGGCGTCGGCCATAGTAATGGTGTGGCTTGGTCGGAGGGGGTGAGAACAGGTGCGAATTAACTGGTTGGCAGGCCGATGGCGCGTCTGCGGGGTGGCTGCCGCTATCCGCATGATAGACTGCTTTTCCCCTGAAAGTGAGATGCCGTGAAAGATTCGACGTCGGCGGCCGGGTGGCTGGACGAGACGACCTTGCCTCAGCGGCTCTCACCAGCCGCTCAGCTGGCTCTGGATGAGGCTCTGCTCAACGAGGCCGAGGCTGGACGTCTGACCACGCCGATTGTCCGTACCTGGCAGGCCAGCGAGTTGACGGTGGTTGTGGGCTCCTCCAGCAGGCTGGAGGAAGAGGTCGATCGTGAGGCCTGCCTCGCGGCGGGGGCGGCAGTGCTGCGGCGGCCCAGCGGTGGAGCGACGGTGCTGCTGGGGCCGGGCTGCGTGATGTGGGCGGTGATCGTGCCCTACGCCCAGGTGCCGCCGATTGACTCGATCCACGAGGCAATGCTCGCACCGCTGGCAGCGACCCTGACTGCCGCAGCAGGCCGGCCGGTCATCCGCGAGGGCACCTCTGATCTCGCTCTGAGCGAGGATGACGGTATCCGGAAGGTTTCTGGCAATGCGCTGCGGGTGCGACGGCAGGCGGTGCTCTATCACGGCACCCTTCTTGATGACTTTCCACTCGACCTGGTTGGCCGTCTGCTCCGGCATCCGCCCCGCGAACCCGACTATCGCCAGCAACGGCCGCACGGGTCATTCCTGGCCAACCTGAGCCTTGGCCGCCCTCGCCTAGATGCCGCGGTGCGGTCTGCCTTTGGGGCGGTTCGTGACGAGCGGTCGTGGCCGCAGCAGCAGGTCGACGACCTCCTGGCCACTCGCTACGGGCAGCCGGCATGGACCGAGCGGCTGTAGCTGACCGCTGGGCGGGTGCCAGCGAGGGGGTGGGCCGCTGCCGACGGCAATCCCCGTAATGCCACAAACCTGCGGAGTTTCCCCGGTTTATCGCCATCCCGCGCCGCAACTGGCAGGCTGGGGTGAGATGGCGGGTCGGGATGATTAAGCAGGCGGTCAGCAAACTCGTGATTCACCCGGAGAGTCTGTGTCGATTCCCTTTTTGACGGACGGGGCAGCGGACTTTTGGGAAACCAGCCTTCCGTCATCACGGGGCAGATGGCTACGGTTCCCCCGCGTGCGACAAGACGTCGTCCGACAGGAGTGCAACAGGAGGTTGCTGTGATGCATTTGCATATGAATGCGGCAGATGTGCGTGAGATGGTCACCCGTCTGTTCGTCGATCTCGGAGCCGAGTATGACGACGCCCACGATCTGCAGGAGAACATCCGCATCGATCGGGGGCGATGTGTTGCCCGCTGCTATCGGGTAACCGAGATGTTCGCCATGTGGCTGATCGAGTGTGGCGTGGTGCAGTTCTACAACGCCGAAGGCGATATGCTGCACACGGTCAACCTTTTCAACGAACTGCAACCGCAGCGAATCGCTGCCTGAGTGTTGCGTGTAGTTTCTCACTGTTCTTCTGGTGTACGGCCCATGATGCCGACCGCGACCACTGTGCCTCCACGGCTTTCGATCGTCGTCCCAGCGCCCAGCGACGAGACGGCGCTTGAAGAGACGCTGGTGAGCATTCTCGAGAACCGGCCTGACGACTCAGAGATTGTCGTCGTGCTGGGGTTTGACTATGCCGACCCCTGGAATGTTGGTGTCGAAGAGATCCGATT
>WTHB01000052.1 GCA_011523305.1 Planctomycetaceae bacterium
CCAGTGACCACCTGCCCCTTGTCATCGACTTTGTGCTGACCTGACCCGGACGGGCTGGGCTCAGTTCTCGTGGGCAGCGACCTCCGCGAGGGTTTCCTGGGCGGCGACGAGCGTCCGTTCGATATCGGCGTCGGTATGGGCAATCGAGAAGAAGAGAGCCTCAAACTGGCTGCACGGAAGGTAGATGCCCCGATCGATCATGCCCCAGAAAAACCTGGCGTAGCGTCTCGTGTCGCTTTGTGAGGCAGTCGCCCAGTCGACAACCGGAAACCCCGTCGCCCCATCACCGAGTCGGCCCGGTTGCAGGAACAGCGTCAGCATGCTTCCGACGCGGGCCACCGTCGCCGGTAGCCCTGCGGCTTCAGCGGCGTGCTTGAGTCCGTCGGCCAACCGGCTGCCACGCCGCTCGAGGTCGGCGTAGGGAGCATGTTCTTTCAGTTCCGCGAGCGTGGCCGACCCGGCAGCCACTGCCAGCGGATTTCCCGACAGCGTGCCGGCCTGAAACACTTTGCCCGCCGGCAGCACATGGTCGAGCAGGTCGGCTCGGCCTCCATAGGCACCCAATGGCAGGCCACCCCCAACGATTTTGCCCAGCGTGGTCATGTCGGGCGTGATGCCGCAGCGTTCCTGGGCGCCTCCGTAGGCAAGCCGGAACCCGGTCATCACCTCGTCAAAGATCAGGACACTGCCGTGACGTTCCGTCAACTGGCGGGCCGCCAGCAGAAACTCGCGGGCTGGATCGACGAGGCCCATGTTCCCAACCACAGGCTCCATGATGACAGCGGCAATGTCCTGCCCGTGGGCGGCAAAGGCCTCTTCAAGTTGGCTGCAGTCGTTGTACTCAAGCACGAGTGTGTCTTTGGCAGTGCCAGCCGTCACACCCGGTGAATTGGGCACCCCCAGCGTCGCTGCGGCAGACCCAGCGGCGACCAGCAGGCTGTCGCCGTGGCCGTGGTAGTTCCCGGCAAACTTGAGAATGCGGTCGCGGCCGGTTGCGCCCCGGGCAAGCCGGATGGCGCTCATCGTTGCCTCGGTGCCCGAACTCACCATTCGCACCTTTTCAATGCTCGGGACCGCGTCAATGATCTGCTCGGCGAGACCACTTTCTGCCTCGGTGGGCGCGCCAAAACTAGTGCCCCGAGCGAGCGCCTCGTCGATTGCAGCGATGACGCGAGGATGGCGATGCCCCAGAATCATTGGCCCCCACGAGCCGATGTAATCGAGGTAGACATGTCCGTCGATATCGGTGAGGTGCTGCCCGAGCCCACTCGCGATGAAGAGCGGCTCACCCCCGACAGCTCCGAACGCGCGGGCAGGCGAGTTGACACCCCCAGGAATCAACTGGCAGGCGCGGGCAAAGGCAGCATGACTCTTCGAACGGTTCAGGGACATGAGCAGAGGGGTTTCTTTCGGGGGAACAGCCATGGGGCCGAGCGTGGGCCAGTCTCATTCTGGTGTGGATGATGGTGGGGGGGAAGGTGTGGCTTCCTCGCTGCCTGCGGAGTCTGCGGCAAGTAATGCTCGGGCAGTTGCTACCTCTGCCGCGACATGCGGTCGGTCGCCGTAGGTGGTGACAAGGCTCTCCAAAAGACGCCGGCGGACAGCCAGCAAGTCCGACGACCGCTCGGGATCGGTGGACGCCTTGCTCGCGAGGTCAGCCGCCTCGCCCAAGATTGCCGCGGCCCGCTCGTGATCGGTTGCCTGTTCTTCGGCAGCGCGGGGTTCCAGCCTCGCAAGCTGCCGTTCAATCAAGGCGAGCCAGGTCGCGTGGTCGGAGGACGGCAGCAGTGATTCGGCAGCGTCCGTCTGATGAAGCGTCTTCACCGCCCTGAAGGCTTCCAAGGCAGCGGTTGGACTTTCAGCCTCTTGAGCAAGGGCTGCTCGATAGTCCCGCTCGATTGCCGGCAGCGTGCGGTCACCAAGAACCCTGCGACGGGCTCGTTTCTCGAGCATGTCCACCTTGATCGTCTGGTCGAGGGCGGCCACCTCAGCCACGCGCGGATCGTCGGGAAAAACTCGCAGAAACTGGCTGATCTGCCGGCGGACGTCTCGGAGATCACCCGTTTCACTCGTCGCGACTGCTGCGATCCGATCGTACAGTTGATCGGCAGTCGGTGGCTGAAGCACGAGGTAGGCGATCGCCGCGGCCATACCGGCTGTGAGCAAGGTCACGACCATGTGAATCCGCTGCTGCCGGACATGCTGCCTCCGTTGCTGTTCCTGATTCGCACGATCGACGTCGGCCATCGTGACAAACCGAGTGACTCGCGCCTGATCGACCACCGTATCAGCAGCGGCACCGTGCGACTTTTCCGCTGTTGGAGATGGTGCCTGCCGACCGGTCGCCCGCTGCGTGGCGGCCTTATCCCGCGGCGCGGCCGGTGCAGATGCTGACAGCGGTGGCAGACCCTGAGTTGCGGAGGTCGCGGCATCGTCACCACGTGGCGTCGGCGGTTCCTGAAGGGGCAACTCGGTCGTCTCGTCCACTTCGCCTTGGGGAAGTTCCGTCGTCTCAGCGAGGGCATCCTGGCGACTGCCGAGATTTGTTGCGTCCCGCGTGAGTGCTTCTTGGTTGACTGGGCTTTGCCGGTGTGTTGCTGCCGTCATGCTGGCTGCCGTTGGCGTTGAGGGCGCGGCCTGCTCCCTGACGATGACCTCAGGCTCGTCTGCACCGCTGCCGGCCGCAGGCGGCTTGAGCGCACTGGCTTGACTGGTCGCCGCCGCCGCAATCGCGGTCAAACGCCGCCCCACAGCCAACGCACTCGCCGGACGATCGCGTGGATCCTTTTCCAAGAGTTGGTCGATCAGGGCGTTCAGCTCGGCGGGGACGTCCTCAACCAGCGTCGCGACCTGCGGCGGCTTTTCCCGGAGCTGCCGAGTAATGATTTCCGTGAGTTGGGCACCACGAAACGGTGGCTTGCCGGTGAGCATGGTGAACATCACCAGCCCGAGGGCATACAAATCGGCTCGAGCATCGACCGGTTTGCCAGCCGCCTGCTCCGGGGCCATGAACTCAGCCGTGCCCACGATGCTGCCGTGCGCGGTGTGGCCAGCTGCTCCAAACAGCCTGGCAATCCCAAAGTCAGCCAGTTTCACAGTGGTGCCGGCAGCCGCGACATCGTCAGCCACAAGCAGGTTGGCAGGCTTCAGGTCACGGTGAATGATGCCATGATCGTGAGCGACCTTCAGGGCCCGGACGATGTCACTCGCGAGCGCAAGGGTCTGCTGCCAGGAAAAGGTCCGTTTCGATTTGATCAGCTCCGCAAGGCTTTTGCCCCGCACAAGTTCCATTGCGAAGTAGGGCTGTCCGTCTTGTTCGCCATAGGCAAGGAGGTGGACGATGCCGTTGCTCCGCAACGGCTTGAGCGTCTCAATTTCTGCCTCGAATCGCTGCCGCAGCCCGGGGTCATCAGCGAGGTGCGTGGCCAGGATTTTGACGGCAACGGTTTCCCCTGTCTGCTCGTCGATGGCCTCATACACGGCCCCCATGCCACCCCGGCCGAGGCGGTTGAGTAGGCG
>WTHB01000102.1 GCA_011523305.1 Planctomycetaceae bacterium
TGGGATCTGCCCCTCAGCCTGGAGGCGAGAAAACCGTTCAAGGCAGTCGGTCAGTTTGCCAGCGGTCACCTGCTGGTCTGTGGGATCAAGAATGCGAGCCGCAGTTGTTCCTGCCCTTCGTTGCACCCGCCAATCGCCCGCGACCCGTTCATCGGACCATGCCAGGGCATCGGCAGCAGTTTGCAGCCTGCCAACCACCTGCCCGACCCAGGTCTGGCCGGCCGTGTCAGGCTGCTCAGGTGTGGCCGCAGGGGCGGGTACCACCGACGAGAGAAGGCAGACCGAACCGACCGCCAGAAGGACCAGCGGGGCAGGGGGCGGCCGTCTTCGAATCAGAGGTAGTCGTGCCATCCGCGGTTTTCCAGTTCGCTGACCACCCGGCGGATCTGCTCTTCGTGCGAGCGGCGGGCGATCAGGGTGGCGTCGTCCGTATGTACTACCAGCATATCCTCAAGGCCGAGGGTGACGACGAGATGGTCGTCGCTGGTGTGAACGATCAGCCCTGTGGAGTCGAGGCCGAGATGTCGGCCCACCACCGTGCTCCCGGCTGCGTCACTGCCCCGCTGGCGGGCGACCGCAGACCAGCCCCCCAGATCGTCCCAGCTGAACGGAGCTTCGATAACGGCCACATCATCGGCATGTTCGAGGACGGCATAATCGATCGAAACACCCTTGATTGCGGCGAACTCCTCGGCAAAGACCTGTTCCCGGTCAGGGGTTTCCCAGGCCGCTGCGATTGCCTGCAGATGGGCAAGGCATTCGGGCTGATGGCGGGCGAGAGCGTCGATAATCGTCTTTGCCCGCCAGACGAAAATGCCGGCATTCCAGAGAAACGTGCCGGCTGCAAGATACTCCTTGGCGACCTCGGTGGGGGGTTTCTCGCGGAACTGGGCGACCAGATGAACAGCCGCATCACCCGCCGCAGTGGGGAGCGGCTCGCCCTGTTCGATGTAGCCGTAACTCGGCGAGGGGGAGGTTGGGCGAATGCCAAAGGTCACCAGCCGATCAGGCGCGGCGTCAACCAGGGCAGCGGCCTGCTCAAGCCCGGCACGGAAGCAAGCGGCTGGTTCAATGACATGATCGCTCGGCATCACCGCCATCGTTGCCTCTGGGTCGTGCCTGAGGACGAGCAGGGCGGCCAGGCCGATGCAGGGAGCGGTGTCCCGCTTGCAGGGTTCCCCTACGACAGCATCGGCTGGCAGGTGAGGCAGTTGCTCATGCACGGCGGCGGTGAGCCGGGCATTGGTCACCACCAGTGTTCGCTCTGCCGGCACAAGTCCTGCCAGGCGGCCGACGGTGTCTTGCAGGAGCGTGTCTGCGCCGGCCAGGGGCAAGAGCTGCTTGGGAAGGGCGGATCGACTGGAGGGCCAGAAGCGGGTGCCGGAGCCACCGGCCATGATAATGGCATACAACATGGAGAGCGGTTTCCCTGGTGACGTGATCGCTGGCGTTTGAGGGCTGGCAGGCAGGATGAGACCTGCGTTGTGGCTTGTACCACAAAAAAATCACCCTGACCGAATCACCAGCGGTTTGTCAATGCGGTTTCCCGCTAGGCTGCTTGCGGCGGCCGGGCGACGGAGGTCGTCATCATCGAGGATGGTGGTGGCATCGAGTTCCACGTCGATGCCATCGGCGACGGTCATACCTGCAGCGGCAAGGTGCCGCCGGGCGTGGGCGACCAGTGCCTGGTGGACGGTTTCAGGAGAGTCACTCGGCGCACCTTGCGGATTCTTCAGCGGCGCGAAGCCCTCGGCTGGATCAATCTCCACCACGGTCACCTGGTCGGCCAGCGGCATCAGGTCGAAGATGAAGCGTTCAAACTTGTAGGCATTGGGGATCGCAGGCTCGACCAACTGCCCTGCGTCATTGAGATACGGCACCTTTTTGTGCGCGATGTGCAGCGGCAGACTGTCATCGGTGGCAGCAGCCTGTTCAAGGAACTGATGGGAAAAGGCATGAATCGCGATGCTGCCAGCGAAGAACCGCAGGCGGCCGTCGGCAAGCCGTTCAGCTGCCAGGGCCGGGGACAGGTCACTGTATTCGACCACCTGGGTCACACCTGCCTGTTCGACAACCACACCGACCCGTTCCTCTGGTGAGAGTTTCGGAACCACCTGCGTGGAGAATGCCGCGTCGCTCAGAAGGTGGTGACCGAGAAACTCCGGGTGGAGCGGCATGGCCAATGGGTTATCAACCTGAAAGCTGACGAGCGTCTGGCAGTTGCGAGCTTTGAACCAATCGAGGCCGCCACGTGCGGCGAGTGCGCCGAGCATGCCGCCGTGGCCATCCGGTGCGACCGCAACATGGTCGGGGGCGTCAAGCAGCAGCCGATCAGCATTGTCAGTAACTGCCGGGAGGGTGCCCTGGCAAAAAAGAAAGATCTGGTCGGGATCGAGACCGCAGGAATTGGTGCGGGTGAGGAATTCCCGCGTGGCGGCATCGGTGGCGGTGCTGGTCATGATCGCCAGCGGAACCGGTTGGCCGTAGCGTCGTTGGACCGCCGTGAGTTTGCCGAGCAGGATCTCAAACAGGGTTGCCTTTGAGACCGGACCGATCGGAAAGGTGCCCTTCGGGCCGTCGAACCCCAGCCGAGTGCCCTGGCCACCTGCGACCAGCACCGCGCCGACAGTCCCGGCGGCAAGGGCCTTCTGCCCGCGAGCGGTTGCTGCAGTGGCCGCTGCGGTGGCTTCACCGAGCCGATGGCAGGGCGGGGTGCGGGCCGTGCTCAGGTCGAGCGGCATGGCGGCCTCCTGCCCGGATCGCCGTGCGGCTGCCAACTGACGGCAGGCGGCGATCTGATCCCAGTCGAACGAGGTCAACTGCTGGGCAAGCCGCTCCTGCGAAGGAGTCGAAAGGCTCTCCCAGTGGGCCAGCAGTCCTGGCTGACCGACCTGATTGAGCAGGGAGCTGAGGGCTGTTTGAGGAGGCATGGCGTCGGCTTTTGGGTGAGGAAAGCGGCTGGCGGGTTGGTTATCCACCTCGAACCCACATCCACAGCAGCAGGCAGAGGAGAGGAAAGACACCGAAAATCAGTCCGTAGGTGAACAGGGTTGTCCACACGTGTTCGGGCCAGCGAGCCATAACAATCAGTCTCCCAGGGGAGGATGGGGATGCGGTGCAGGGGAGGGCATCGCTGGAACACTGACGCGGATTTCAATCGGCACCGCAACCGGCTCGTCGACCGGTTCTTCGACACGGCATTCGACCCGAATGCCCCAGGGCAGGACCTCGGCAGCCTCGACAATGACTTCCAGGTCATCGTAGTCCGTTGAGACCTCGACCGCTGGCATGGCCGGAAAGGCTGGGCAGAAGCCAACGTGACCAGTTGCCAGCCGACTGCCGGCGGCCAAGTGGACGAGCAGTTGACCCCGCAGGTGATCCTTGCCATCAGCCAGCAGATACCGTTCCTGCCACTGCACCAACCGGCTGGCAAGTGCGAGGGAGACCTCCTGCCGAAACGATGCTGGAGCCGAGTTGGACGTCGGTTCTGATGGCTGTACGGGAGGTGGC
>WTHB01000085.1 GCA_011523305.1 Planctomycetaceae bacterium
GGCTACACCCCGGGTGAGCAGATTGCCATCGCCCTCGATGTTGCTGCCACCGAACTCTACGACACCGCCGTTGGGACCTACACCATCGAAGGAAAGGCCCTCGACTCCGCCGGCATGGTCGACTTCCTCGCTGACCTGGCGGGGAAGTATCCGATCATGTCGATCGAGGATGGTTGTTCCGAAGATGACTGGGAGGGCTGGTCGCTCATCAGCAAGAAGATTGGCGACAAGTTGCAACTGGTCGGTGACGACCTCTTCGTCACCAATGCCGAGCGGCTCGGGCGAGGTGTCGCTGAAGGGGTTGCCAACAGCATTCTGGTGAAGGTCAACCAGATCGGCACACTCACCGAGACGACCGAAGCAGTGGCCCTTGCCCATCGATCAGGCTACACGTCGATTGCCAGTCACCGCAGTGGTGAGACTGAAGATGCAACGATTGCCGATCTGGCGGTCGGGCTGTCGACCGGCCAGATCAAGACCGGCTCGGCCTCACGTTCTGACCGGGTGGCAAAATACAACCAGTTGCTGCGGATCCAAGAGTCGCTCGGTGACGGCGGTCTCTACGCCGGCCGCAGTGTCCGAGCTCGGTGGCCGGGAATGTGCTAGCTTCACGGAAAGCTCGGGCAACGTGCCCGAGCTTTCCGTGGGCGGACGCATGCGAAGCCAAGGTTCGCACGCGTCCGCTGGTGGTCATTGGCGGCGGCTGCCTTTCCTTGGCGGGTCTCCGCCCGCTTGTGTGCTCATTGGCGGCCTCCTGCCGCCGGGTTCAATGGAGTTGGCTGACGTCGCGAACGATTCCCTCCTGCTCTCCCCACCGGCGAGGCGAATGTGATCGGCGAACGCTCGAGGAGGCTTTGAAATCGGCCTCCGCATGCGGCTTTGCTGTACCCTGGCAGCCCGCGGCCGATTTCGCGGCGACGAGACTTTCGCAGTCACCGAGCCGGATCGAGGTGGACTGAGGACGTTCTCGGGTTCCTGCTGTGCCTAGAATGGGTCCATGGAAACGTCTCACGCAGACTCAGGCCCAGCAAAACCACCGTTTCGGGCCGCGGACAGCCCGTGGTTCTGGGGGTTGCTCTTTTCTGTAATGGCTTTGGTTGGCATGGGGCTGATCAGTCCCAAGTTCGACATTCGACAGCGGCAGATTGAGGGTCGTTTCCTCGGACGCCGTGAGGCTGCCATGGAACGCTGGCGGCGGCGGGCCGGCCTGCCTGAAGTTGACCTGGCTGACGCCGCGCTGGACCGGAGTGTGGTCGCCCCCGGCAGGATTGTGCCGCTGTGGACCTTAGCGACAGCAGCAACGGCTGCAGCGGTGGGCTGCGGCGTCATGCTCCGGCGCGAGTGGCGACAACACGCTAGCCGATGATGCTCCGCCGGCGGGCGTGGTAGTCCCAGACAACAAACCGATCGAGTTCCTGGCCCGCGGCAAAGGCAACCCGTCCTTGAGCCGTTTCAGCCAAGCGATAGGCAAACTGGATGTCCTCTTGAGACTGTGACCAGCCCGACAAAAGGAAGACGTTGATCATAATCCCCTCCCGCTGACAGGCCCGCGCTTCCCGGATAGTCGCCTCTTCTGTGCGGCCGTGCGGTGGATAGAGCAGGTACAACTGCTGATCTTCAAAGTGGGCCGTTGGCAGCCCGTCAGTGATCACAATGACCTGCCGGTTGGGGGTGTCCTGCCGGCTCAGGAACTGCCGGGCAAGGTGCAGGGCGTGCTGGATGTTGGTGAAGTGCGGTGGGATGTCTGATTCTGCGATGGTGGGGTCAGCCATGTCGGCCCGCAGGCGAACGACCGGGTCGTAGATGGTGACCGGTTTGGGCAGGAGGCCAGCCAGTTCACTGAAGGGCCGAGGCTTGGCGATCGAAGCCATTTCGATGAACTGGAGAAAATCGCCGGGGTATTCCCGCTGAATCAGTCCTTGCAGGGCGAGCGCCATGCGTTTGACATTGATGTAGAGCCCGCCGTACCGCATGGACCCACTCATGTCGAGGATGACAGCGGTGGCGGCTTTGGGAGAGTTGCGGGTGCGATGCACGACGAGATCCCGTTGATCCAGCTGCAGCGGATGCCCCGGGCCGATTGCCTTCCCCTCGGCAAGTGTTCGAAGCATCGTGTTGGTCAGTGACCCCGGGAGATCGAGGTGGGCCACCGCGTCACCAAAGGTAAAGGGGCGGGTCGCCACCATCTCGCAGGCGCCCTCGCCGCTCGCGGCAGCTTGGTGGCGGCCAGTCTTGGCCGCAGCGAGATCACTGAAAATCTGCTCGAGCAGTTTGCCTTGGAAGCAGCGTACGGCCCGCGGTGTTAGTCGGTAGCCTT
Source organism: Planctomycetaceae bacterium (assembly GCA_011523305.1). Lineage (GTDB taxonomy): Bacteria > Planctomycetota > Planctomycetia > Pirellulales > UBA1268 > UBA1268. The sequence continues at coordinate 2,318 of WTHB01000085.1, forward strand.
GGCCCGCCTTTTCAAGTCCCTGCTCCGCAGCCGCCTGTTCGATCAGTTCTTCAACCTGACGACGGAGCCGGTCGAGGTCATCGAGTTCACCGGCCTCGACATATTGGCCGAGCGCCTCCATGTCGATCAGGCCAATCGTGGCGTTCTTGCGGGCCGCTTCGATTTCAGCGAGCAGGCGATCGATGGTTTCCAGGTCTTCCTTGACGGCCAGTGCGGCTTCGATCGTCAGGGGCTCCGTACCGGTGAAGGTCCAGCGAGCTGCCAGTTCGTTCATTTCGTACGAGCGGCTGAGATGGTTAGTCAACGCCATGACGGCCGCAGCTAGGCGGTCATCTGCTGACTCGGCGGCGTACCAGAACCGCTCCAGTCGCCGCATCTGTTCACTCTGGACGGCATCCCGAAAGGCGTGGGCGAGCGGTTGCGGGGGGGTGATGCGACCCGCCGCGGTGTGGAATGCCTTGCGGGCCCGCCGCTGCACCGAGTGCGTCTCGTAGGTCTCCAGGATCTTCCGCTTGCGTTCCTCAAGCCGGGCCTTGAGGGCATCGAGGGACGGTCCCAGCCCCCGAATCTGCTCGGGGTCAAGCACAACTGCAGCGGCGAGTTGCTCAGCGGTGATGCCGTCAGCGTTGCCGGTGGCCAGCATGTGCTCCATGGCTGGGCTGGCCAGATCGGTGGCGGGGGGGCGCGGGGGCGGAATCCGGGCCGGATCGTACCGCTGGTACGAGTGGACGATGCCGCCGAGGGAATCACGAGTGGGCATGGTGGCTACCGGAAACCGTCCGTGTCGTAGATGGTGCGGCCGTGGAGTTCCAGCCGGGAGATTCGTTCGGTGGCGTGAAGGCCAGCAAGGACGAACTCGATGCAACTGGCTCGGACGGCAGGGTCGTGGGCAGGGTTCACCTCGAAAGCCTTCTCCCACACTGCGGGAATCTCACCCACAATGGACTCGTAGGCGGCGGAGGGAACGCTGTCCCCCACCTCGATTTTGATGCCGTCGCGGAAGGCGTCTGCGATCTCGTCGAGGCCGTGCTGTTCGACATATTCACCGAACACGGTGGCGATGGCATCGGCCAGGATGCCGTCAAACACCTGTCGTTCAGTCATCTGGTGGCTGCCCATCAGGTCGAGTTCCAGTTTGCCGAGGCTGGAGGTGGCCAGGTGGCCCAGGTCGCTGATGCGGGGGACAGCCGGCGTTTCACCCAGCCGCACGGCTCGCTGCCGGGCGCTGGCGACCATGGTCTGGTAGTTGGCGATTGAGAGCCTGGCACTCACCCCGGACTGCTGGTCGATGAACCGGTTGGATCGCGCTGCGATCGTGATCTGCTCGACCACCTCGTGCATGAATGGGGGGACGATCACCGGCCAATCACCGCCCAGATCGACAGCCGCCTCGTGCGCGGCGACCGTCATGCCAAGCTGCCGATCGCGTGGGTAATGGGTATGAATGACCGCGCCGATGCGGTCCTTCAGTTGCGGGATCACTTTCCCCGAGCGGTTGTAGGTGGAGGGATTGGCCGAGAACAGCAGCATGACATCGATGTCAAAGCTGACCGGATAGCCGCGAATCTGCACGTCGCGTTCTTCGAGAATGTTGAACATGCCCACCTGAACGAGTTCGTCGAGTTCAGGCAGTTCGTTCATGGCAAAGATGCCCCGATGCAGCCTCGGGATCAGCCCGAAGTGGAGAGCCTCCTCTGAGCCCATGCTGCTGCCGGCAGCGAGTTTTGCCGGATCAATTTCACCGATGATGTCGGCGAACTTGGTACCGGGAGCGAGCCGTTCGGCATACCGCTGTTCGCGGGGCCACCAGGCAATCGGCACATCGTCTGCCGCCCGCTCTGCTACCAGTCGGCGACCGGCGCCAGAGATGGGCCGCTCGGGGTCATCGTGAAACGGGATGGCCGGATCGTCGAGATACGGTAGGAATGGATCGAGGAACCGCGGGAGCAACCGCATCAGCCGACTCTTGGCTTGCCCCTTTTCACCGAGGAAGAGCATGTCGTGTCCCGCCAGGAGGGCGATGCTAATTTCCGGGATCACCGTCTCGTCGTAGCCGATGATGCCGGGGAACAGTTCGTCGCCAGCGGCAAGCATCCGCAGAAAGTTTTCCCGCACCTCGTCTTTGACGGGACGGCTTTTCCAGCCAGAAGCCCGGAGGTCAGCGAGCGTCTGGGGAAGGGGGGCGGAGTGTTCTCGAGCAGCGGCCATTGGAGGATCTCCTTGCGGGTCACTCCTGATTGTAGGCCGAACCAGTGGATGAGGACCTGCCTCAGCCAGCTGCGGCGGTCGGCTGAAGGGCCGGCAGGCGAATGGTAATGCCGGTGCCCTTGCCTGGGCTGCTCTCGACGCGGATTCGGCCGGAGTGGGCCTGCAGAATGTCGTAGCAGGCCGCCAGCCCGAGGCCGCTGCCCCCCTTGCCGGTTTCGTCCGGCCCATCCTTGGTGGAGAAGTTGGGTTCAAACATCTTCTGCATCACGTCAGGTGTCATGCCGCAGCCGGTATCACGAACCAGCAGGTTGACCGATTGGCGGGTTCGCGTGGTGCTGATCCGCAGAATCAACCGTCCGCCATCCGGCATGGCCTGCCGGGCGTTGACCATCAGGTTGAGGAACACCTGCTGCAATTGCCCCGGATCAGCCAGCACCCGCGGTACGGGTGAGAATTCTCGCTCAACCTGGACGCGATACTTCATCATCTCGCGTTCCAACAAGACAAGCACCTCTTCTGCCAGGGCAACCAGGTCGACTGGTTCCATACGGGGGCTGGAGGATTGCTGGCCGCGGGCCATCGAAAGGGCGCTGGCGGCAATTTTGGCCGCCCTGTTGCCGGCGGACAGAATCCGCTCCAGGGCTTTGTCCCGGGTCGGTTTGTCTGAATGGCGGATGCCCAACCGGGCATAGTTCAGGATGGTCGTCAGGGCATTGTTGAACTCGTGGGTCGTGGTTCCGAGCAGTTCGCCCAGGGTGGCCTGCTTGCGGGCTTCGAGCAGCTGTGTCCGGAGCGCGGCGATCTCATTCAACGCAGCGATCTCGGCAGCAGCATTGCCTGGCCGCACCGACGGCAAGCCCTGTGGTGGGGCTGCCGAGGGAGGACGGTCGTGCTGGTGGCCGGCTGGTTGCATGCTCTGTCTGCAGGCGAAATTGGGGGGGAGCGGTTTCCGGGCGCTCCCGATCCGTTGGGTGAACAACGGGAAAACCGCGGGAAAACGCCTGGAAATGTTTTCGGCGGCATGGCGGGCGGCCTCCAACGGGGCAGCCGCGAACATTTTCGGTGACGTGACCGTTGAAGTCCCTGTGAGGCCGTCAGATTCTCAGGCCCGTACCGCTGCCCTTGTTTTGCGTCGCCGTGCCCCTACGGCTGGCAGGATATGATGGTTGGGCCGGCCCGGGTGGCTGTTGGCACCACAGTGGCGTCACCCGTCCTCCCTCACCGTGCAGGAAAATGGCCTCTCATGAAACCGAAACGTTCAGCCTTTACCTTGATTGAACTGCTGGTAGTTATCGCCATCATCGGGCTGATGATTGGGCTGTTGCTTCCGGCAGTGCAGAATTCCCGGGAGTCAGCCCGGCGGATTGCCTGCAAGTCAAACTTCAAGCAACTCGGTATCGCCTTCAATATGTATCTCGATCGCGTCACCCGCGGCACGTTTCCGGTGGCCGCCCAGATGCCCAGCCTCGAGCCCACGTTTTATGTCAGTGGCAGCCGACCGCTTTATCCGACGATCGTGTCGCAACTCGCCCCGTACACCGAAGATCAACAGAGCGTCTTTCGCTGCCCGTCCGACCTGGATTACTTTGAGCGGGATCCAGCGTCGCAGGCAGTGATCGATGCCCAGGCGGCGTTGGCCTCGATTCCGACAGCCGAGCGGCCACCAGAGTATCAAGGCAGCACGGTTTCGTTTGAAGGTACGAGTTATGAGTATCCGCAGCGGCGGCTGACCGAGACAGATCTGAAGTCACCCTACAAGATCCGCGGAAAGACGCGGGAGGAGGCACTGGTCTCACGGCGAATCAGCGGTGGCCTGGCTTCTTCAAAGTTATGGATCCTCTATGAATTTCACCCGTTTCATGCGGGGGGGATCGCCTCATTGTTCGGGAGCACCGTGATTGATACCAACAATCCCGACGATGGCGAGAATTGGGATGTTCCCGATGGCTCCCGGAATTTCCTTTACCTTGACGGGCATGTACAGAATCTGTAGGCACCAATGAACGCAACACGATCGTCAGCAGGTTTCGCTGCGCAGAGCGGTTCGCGGCCATCAGGTGCGTCCCGGCGGCGGTGGGCGATCGGCTTGGGAGCCGGCGTAGCAGGAGTTGTCCTCTGGTGGTGGTTTTGGCCGGCTGACGTTTCGAATGATCCGCGGGTGCTCGAGATTCGGCAGCTTCAGGAAGAAGCGAGGCAGCGGTTTACGGCAACGGGAGGTGGCCCAAGCACCATCGCCGAGGCCCGGGAGTTTGTCGCCAGCGTTGGGCAAATTCGCGAAAAGGTCGAAAAGCTGCCGTCCCATTTACGGTGGGCGGCAGCTTCGGGGAGCCAGAATGTTTTCTTCAGTTCGATGCGGCAGCGGATTGATGATTACTACGCGGCGCCGCCTGGCAAGCGTCAGCAACTGCTCGACCAGCAGATTCGGCAATCGGGTCTGATGCGAAAGGCCTTTGAGGAAGCGAGAGAGGCTCAGGTATCAAGGGCGTCGGCTGCGAACCCGGGGCAGCAGGCGTCGGCCGCCCGGCCAGGTCAGCAGGCGTCGGCAGCCCGCCCAGGTCAGCAGGGTGGGCAGAATGCCGATTCGGGTCGCTCCCGCTGGGCCAGTCGGTCGCAGGATGAACGCAATGAATGGTTCCGCGACCGGATCCTCAACCGCACCAGCCCAGAGCAGCGGGCCAAATATGTCGAGTATCGTCGGGCTGCCTCAGAGCGACGGGAGCAACTCGGGCTTCCTGACGGCTGGCCGTGATCCAGCAAGTGTCACAGGATCCAAACTACATTTCACGCTTCGGTCAATTTGCTGATGGCTGACACCCTCGGATTGCTGGCGGAATCGCTGCAGCTGGCCCAGGAACTAGGGTACGAGATCTGCGAAGAGCCTCTCGGTGAATTACCGGGCGGGCTTTGCCGGGTCGGTGGCGTGGACAAGATTCTGCTCAACATTGGGCAGGCTCCCGCCGACCGGCTCGAGCAGGTGATTGGGATTCTGGCAGACGATTCACGCTGGACAGCGTGCCCGGTCAGCCGTCTGCTGGCCCAGCGGCTTCAGGGTCGGTAAAGCCCCCGCCGGGCGATGAGCGGTAAAGCTCCCGCTGGGTGATGTACTGTTCAACCGCTCGGGGTGTGCGGAAGCGAATGCTTCGCCCCGCCGCTACCGCGTCACGGATTTCGCTGGCCCGAATGGCGATCGCCGGCACGCGGATCCGTTCGGCCAAAATCTGCTCAGCCCGCCCAGCTGGAAGCACCTGCCGCAGGGCCGGCTGCTGCAGCACCGTTTCGAGGTTGTCGAGCCCCTGTCGCTCGAGCGCCAGTATGGTTACCAGGCTGGCCAGACGTTCTGGCCCTCGCCAAGTCGGCAGGCTGGCCAGGGCATCAGGGCCGAGGACCAGGGAAAGGTCTGCCTCAGGAAACTGCTCGCGGAGGCTGGTCACGGTGTCGAGTGTGTAGCTGACCCCGCTGCGGTCGCATTCATCTGAGCACACGGCAAAGCGATCGTGCCCGCTTGTTGCCAGCCGCAGCATCTCGATCCGCTCGTTGCACGGGGCGAGTTGTTGGTCTTGCTTGTGGGGTGGAATGGCTGCCGGCACAAATAGCACCCGGTCGAGGCGGGCCTGTTCGAGGCAGCATTCGGCCATGATCAGGTGGCCGAGGTGGACGGGATTGAAACTTCCCCCGAAGATGCCGATTCGGTCTGCCATGAAATCCTCTGTTCGGAGGCGGTTCGCTACCATCAGAGGGCCGCGACCGGTCAGCGGCCTTGCCCGTTGTTTCCTCCCTAGCCTACCGATGCCCGCCGATCCTGCTCCACAACGCGAACTGTTTGCCAGCCGGCCGGCCTGGGAAGAGGACGATGCGCGGGAGGGAATGATCGCGACGGTGGTGCTGTCAGAGGGGGTCGATAAGCCGCTGGACTATCTGGTTCCTCCCCGCCTTGCGGCCAGCGTTGAGCCGGGCCGCCGGGTCCAGGTGCCCCTGGGGCGGGGCAACCGCCGACGGCTGGCCTACTGTGTGGCGGTGCGAACGGGAGAGTTGCCGCAGCATCCGTTGAAGCAGGTGGCGGCAGTTGAAGATGACAAACCGTTGCTCTCGCCGCGGATGTTGGAACTGACAGCCTGGATGGCCGAGCGGTGGCTGGCTCGTCGGGGCGAGGTCCTTGAGGCGGTGCTGCCGGCAGGGGTTCGGCTGAAGCGCCGGGTGAAGCGGGTGCCGGTGCTTGTGGCGACTGGTCTCACGCCTGCCCGCCGGCCGACACCTGCTCAACAGAAGGTACTGGAGGTGGCGACCCAGCCGATTCCGCTGGACGAACTGTTGAAGCGTGCCGAGGCAAATCGAGGCGTCATCAATCGCCTTCTCAAAGGGGGGCTGCTTGCCGAGCAGGGGCAGGTCATTCGCGAGCCGGAGCCTGAGCCGGCTGAGCCGTTGCCCACTGGTAGCGAGCCGCCGACCTTGTCGGCTGACCAGCAGCAGGCGCTGGCTGCCATCCTTACGCCATTGCGAGCAGGTCGCCATGAGACAATCACGCTGTTCGGGGTGACCGGCAGCGGGAAAACAGAAGTTTATCTGCAGGCGGTTTCAGAAACCCTGGCACATGGCCGACAGGCAATTGTGCTGGTGCCAGAAATCAGCCTGACGCCGCAGACCTGCGATCGGTTCCGGTCGCGGTTTGGTCGGGTTGCGGTGCTGCACAGCCACCTCACTCCGGCAGAGCGGCATGCCCACTGGCGGGAAATTGCCGCTGGCCGCGTCAACGTGATTGTCGGTGCCCGCAGTGCCATCTTCGCGCCGGCGCCCCGGCTGGGCCTGATTGTGATCGACGAGGAGCATGAGAGTTCGTTCAAGCAGGCAACCGCTCCCCGCTATCACGCCCGTGATGTCGCGGAGTGGATTGCCAAGCGGGAGGAGGTGCCACTGGTGCTGGGATCGGCCACCCCATCGCTCGAAACCTTCGCCCGCTGCCTTTCCGGTGACTGGCAGATGTGCCGGATGCCTTCGCGGGTCGGTGGCTCGCATCTGCCGGCTGTGATCACGGTTGATCTGCGGGATCGCAAGACCCGAGCGAAGGGGGCGATCAGTCCGCGGCTGGCCGCTGGAATTGAATGGGCCATCAACGCTGGCGGGCAAGTGATGCTGCTGCTCAACCGTCGGGGGTTCGCCACACATGTGCAGTGTCGTGGCTGTGGCCATGCCATTCATTGTCCGCAGTGTGATCTCGGGCTGACGCTCCATCAGCCGGGCAGCCGCGGGATCTGCCATGGCTGCGGACTGGTGACGAAACTACCGGCGTCCTGCCCGGAGTGCGGTGCAGGGGATCTTGTTCATCGCGGGACGGGCACCCAGCGGTTGGAGGATCAGGTGCGGGCCCAGTTCCGGGGGATTCGGGTGGCCCGCATGGATACCGATACGATGCGGTCTCGGGGCAGCCATGAGCGGACGCTAACGGCGTTTCGTCGGCATGAGATCGATCTGCTGGTCGGCACGCAGATGATCGCCAAAGGCCTCGACTTTCCCAATGTGATGCTTGTTGGGGTGATCAATGCAGATGCAGCGCTGCATCTGGCAGATTTTCGGGCCTCCGAGCGGACCTGCCAACTGGTCACGCAGGTGGCTGGTCGCAGCGGTCGCGGCCCACGCGGCGGGCGGGTGGTGGTCCAGACAAGTACCCCAGAGCACCCGGCGATGCGGGCGGCTGCGGCGCACGATTACGAGGCCTTTGTGCGGAGTGAACTGCCGATTCGTGAGGCCTTGCTCTATCCACCGTTTGGTAGTGTCGTTCGGCTGGTGGTTCGCAGCCTGCAGGACCAGGCAGCTTCTGACTGGGCCGACCATCTGGCCGATCGGCTTCGGCAGGCGGCGGGTGATGATCCAGCGATCCGAATCCTCGGCCCGGCTCCCGCGCCGATTACACGCATTCGGGACCGCTACCGCTGGCACCTGCAGGTGCATGGCCCAAGCGGAGAGTCGCTCCGCAGCCTCGTGCGTCAGGCGACGGCCGGGCTCAAGACGCCTCACGAGGTCGCCTGGATCGTTGATGTCGATCCTGTCGAGATGCTCTAGGGTGGCGGGCCACGTCGGAGCCCACCACGGCGGCAGTGACCTGAGGGCAGCCGGGCTTGGTAACACTAATCTTGAGCCTGGATTGGGGCTCCGTCCGGCCTGGTTTTGACGTTTTCGGTAGGATGCGGGAAAGGTGACCGGCATGGCCTACAAGTCATTCAAAGAAATTCTCGGTGAGACGAGCCTCGAGCGGAAGTGCCGCTTTCTCTTCGGGCTTTGCCTGCTCATTCTGATCACTGGCAGTTTCTGGTGGTATGGCCAGCGGACGGAAGACCTCGTCTTCACCACCACAAGGAGTACCGGTCGGCATCTCGTCGATGCGGTGATGATCAATCATCACTGGCAGAATCTTGAGGCCGACAAAAAGTACACCAACCCAATCGAAACACTCGGCAAGATGCTCCAGAACCAGCGGTACAGCTGGCGGATCCTCTCGCCCGACGCCTCTGCTGAGGAACTGGCCACCTACACCCGGCTCGATGTCGCGGTGCTCGATTACTTTGCTCTGAGGAAGCCGCCGGAGCCGAGCACGCTGGAGGCAACCGCCGGACCGCTTCTCTCTGACGGCAGTGAGTATCGCGAGTACCGGACCGCGAACAATAAGGAGTACCACTACTACCAGTCGATTCGGGTGCAGCAGTCCTGCCTGATTTGCCACGAGTACCACGGCCATGCTGGTGGCGGGACGGCTGCAGGTGCGCCGCCAGTCGATCGCCCCAAGTATGCCGAGGGCGACCTGATGGCAATCGTCAAGGTGGTCATGCCCGATGCCACCACTCAGCGAGCGATCAACTGGAACCGTGCCATTCTTCTGGCGACGGCGATCATCACTGTTTTTCTGGCCATGGTCGCGGCCTACCTGATCGTGCGGTATGTGATTGTCAAACCGCTGGAGCATCTACGAGAGGTCAGTGATGAGGTTCGGCGGGGTAATGTCGAGGCCCGGGCAGATATTCACACGGCGGATGAGTTTGAGGAGTTGGGCGTCGCCTTCAACCGGATGCTTCGAGGGCTGGTGGAATCGCAGGAAGAACTTCGCAAGGCGAATGAAAGTCTCGACGACAAGGTCGACGAACTGGCCAACGCCAACATGCATCTTTACGAAATGAATCGGCTCAAAGGGGATTTTCTCGCCACGATGAGCCACGAATTGCGGACGCCGCTGAACAGCATCCTTGGCTTCTCGGATGTTCTGGGCTCGACCGATGCACTGAATGACAAGCAGAGTCGGTACGTCCAGAACATCCGCACGTCGGGCCGAATGCTGCTGGAAATGATCAACGACATTCTCGATTTGGCGAAGATGGAGGCGGGCAAGATGGAGGTTCGGGCCACCCGTTTCAATCCCGAGGCCGTCATTTCGGCTCAGTGCGACATGATTCGGCCGCTCGCCGAAAAGAAGCGGATTGACGTCAGTTATGCAGTCGACCCCGGGCTGGTGGAGGTCGAGCAAGATCAGTCGAAGGTGCAGCAGATACTCAGTAATCTCCTTTCCAATGCAGTGAAGTTCACGCCGGAAGGGGGACGGGTCACGGTTGAGGCCAATGCTCTCGACCATGGCCAGACGATGCTGGTGAAAGTCACGGACACGGGCGTTGGAATAGCGGCGGAAGAGCAGCAGGCGATCTTTGAGAAGTTCCGGCAGAGCCGGGGGTTTCAGGCGGGGGATGATGCAATGACCCGAGAGATCTCCGGCACGGGGCTCGGCCTGTCGATCGTGCGTGAACTCTGCCGACTGCTTGGGGGAGATGTCGCCGTGGAAAGCCATCTGGGCCGGGGCAGTTGCTTCACGGTCCGGCTGCCGACCAGCCTCACAGCGACAGGTGGGCCACCGCCGGTGTCTTTGGCTGAGTCAGCATGACACCCGAGGATGACGGAAGAGCAGCCGGTGCACTGGCCAACCGCAGCCCGCAGGCTGGTGGCCATCAGCCAGATCGCGCCGCACGACTGGAACGCGTGTTGTGCTTTTCTGGTCACCCTGTTTCCAGTAAGACAATGCTCAATCTCGCCGCGTTCCCCCACCAGTTGCCGCTGGTGTTCCCTCAGAGGAGAGCCGCCCACTGATGGCCGCCAAACGCCAGCCTTCGGCTGAAGTCATTTTGTTCACGGATGGTGCCTGCAGTGGGAACCCTGGCCCCGGGGGGTGGGCGTACATCTTGCGGCATCCTGAGAGCGGCCGAGAGTCGGCAGCGTCGGGGAGTGACCCCGACACGACCAACAACCGCATGGAGTTGACCGCCGCTGTCGAGGGCCTCAAACAGCTCAAACGGCCGACGCGGGTGGAGTTGGTGACAGATAGCGTCTACGTCGGCACCGGGCTGTCTGACTGGCTGCCAAAGTGGAAGAAGCAGGGCTGGAAGCGGAAGGAGCGTGGGAAGTTCGTCCCGGTCAAGAACGAAGACCTTTGGCGGGAACTTGATCGTTTGGCCATGACACACGACGTGGTCTTCAGTCACGTCGCCGGCCATTCGGGGCATCCGGAGAACGAGCGTTGCGACGAAATGGCGGTAGCGGCCTATCAGCCGCTCCTGCCGAAGAAAAAATGACTGCGGCCGATCGGCCGCTGGGGTGAGGGCAACAAGGCATGGACGAGGCTGGGCCGGGTGCTCATCTAGCGACACGGCTGGAGCGGCTGCCGGGGGTCGGCTCCAACCGAGCGGCGAAACTTGCCAAGCTTGGGCTGGAGACCGTTCGTGACGCCCTGATGCATTTTCCCCGTGACTACCGCGACTTCACCGGCGGGCACCGGCTGGCAGATCTGGTGGAAGGGGGGCACGCGTCACTGGCCGGCGTGATCGGTGATGCTGCGCTGCGGACGACCGCTCGCGGCCGTGCGATGCTGGCGGTGCAGGTGCTGACAGACGAAGGGCCGGTACGGTGCGTCTGGTTCAACATGCCGTTTTTGGCCCCCCGGTTCACGGTGGGCCGCCGCCTGGTGGTCGCGGGGCAGCCTCGCCGGAATGGCACCATCTGGGAGTTTTCCCATCCGGAGGTCCGCTGGCTTGATGACGAGGAAGACGCCAGCCCCGTCGAATGGCTGGCCATTTATCCGCTGACCGAAGGCGTGCAGCAGTCGCACGTGCGGATGGCAGTGCAGGCGGCACTTGATCTGGCGGCCGACCGGTTGGAAGAGTCGCTGCCGGAGCAGGTGCTGGCAGCCAAGGGGCTTCTGCCGATCGCCGCAGCAATCCGGGCGTTGCATCGGCCAACGAGCCGCGAAGCCCTTGAGGCGGCCCAGCGACGGTTTGTCTATCAGGAGTTGCTCATGTTGCAGTTGGCCCTGCGGCTGCACCGCGGCCGGCAGGACCATCAACAGGCAGCTCCGCCGATTGAGATCGACAGCCGGCTTGATCACCGGATCAAGGCCTTGTTTCCTCATTCGTTCACAGCGGCCCAGGCACGGGTCTGTGGTGAGATTGCCGCTGACATGCGGCAGCCGATTCCGATGAATCGTCTGCTGCAGGGGGACGTTGGCAGTGGGAAGACGGCGGTAGCTGCCTACTGCATGCTCGCTGCGGCGGCGACACCGGTGCCGACGAGGCCCGGCGAGAAGGCTCTCGCAGAGACTCCCCCGCGGTATCAGGCGGCGATCATGGCGCCGACGGAGTTGCTCGCCCGGCAGCACTACCAGACACTGACGACGCTGCTGGCCGATCGGGGCTCTGACCTGGAGGTGGCCCTGCTCGTCGGTGGACAGCCGGCTGCTGTGCGACGGAAATTGCTGGCGCGAATAGCGGCAGGAGAGATTCAGCTGGTTGTCGGTACACAGGCGTTGATCTGCAGTGAGGCAGCGTTTGCTCACCTGGGCCTGGTTGTGATCGATGAGCAGCACCGGTTTGGGGTGTTGCAGCGGGCCCTGTTGCGGCAGGGGGGTAGTGATCCACACATGCTGGTGATGACGGCGACGCCGATTCCCCGAACCGTGGCGCATGCGGTCTATGGGGATCTCGACATTTCGGTGATTGATGAGTTGCCGCCCGGGCGGCAGCCGGTGGCAACCTATCGAGTGGGGCCGGATCAGCTTGAACAGTGGTGGGACTTTTTCCGCCGCAAACTTGCTGAGGGGCGGCAGGGCTATGTCGTGGTGCCGACGGTCGATGAGTCGGGCCGCGATTTGGCCAGTATTTCTTCTGCCTTTGAGTCGCTGGCCAATGGAGAGTTGGAGGCATTTCGGCTTGGCCTGCTGCATGGCCGGATGAAGCCCGAGCAGAAGGCTGGCATCATGGCCGACTTTCGGGCTGGCCGGTTTGACGTGCTGGTGGCCACCAGCGTGATTGAGGTGGGCATCGATGTGCCTCGGGCCACACTGATGACCATTCTTGATGCCGAAGCCTTCGGCCTTGCCCAGTTGCATCAGTTGCGAGGCCGGGTTGCCCGTGGCCGGGTGCAGGGGATCTGTGGTGCGGTGAGCGAGACCGCAACCGACCCGTTGCCGCGGATCGAGGCGTTCGTGGGGACCTGCGACGGGTTTGCGTTGGCCGAGCAAGACCTGCTGCTCCGTGGACCGGGAGATATTCTCGGCAGCCGGCAGAGCGGGGCACCGCCTCTCTATTTGGCCGACCTGCTCCGTGATGGATCAGTGGTGGCTGAGGCCCGGCGAGATGCCCTGGAGATATTTACCGCCGACCCGACGCTCGCTGATCCCGCATATGACCGGCTCAAGCGGGTCTTGCTCGGCCGCTGGGGGGCAACCCTCAATCTCGGCCTTGAAACGGTCGGCTGATTGGTCGAGACGAGGACCAGTGGAGCAGTCTCAGGTGGCGGCGACCGCCTCGGCTGCCCGCCAGGTGGCGCCGTCACGCTCAACTCGGTGATAGAGCGTGTCCCGCTCGATGGGGTCGCGGCCCGCTTCCCGAATGAGTCGCTGAATCTCCTCAACTGAGAGCACTTCCGGGGTCTCAGCCCCGGCGTCGTGGTAGATCAACTCATGTCGGACCGTACCGTCAATGTCGTCAGCCCCATACGCTAGGGCTGCTTGGGCTGTGCCGATGCCAAGCATGATCCAATAGGCCTTCATGTGTGGGAAGTTGTCGAGCACGATTCGGCTGATCGCCATCGTTCGCAGGCTCATCGCGGCAGACGGCTTGGGAATGTGGGCCAGTTTGGTGTTGTCAGGATGAAATGCCAGCGGGATGAAGGTCTGGAAGCCGCCGGTTTCGTCTTGCAGATCACGTAGTCGAATCAGATGGTCGGTGCGGTGGTAGGCATTTTCAATATGGCCGTAGAGCATGGTCGCATTGCTGCGGAGCCCAATCGAGTGGGCGATGCGATGAACTTCAAACCACTCCTTCGTGTCGGCCTTGTGCTCACAAATTTTGTCGCGAACCTCCGGGTGGAAGATTTCGGCGCCACCCCCCGGCAGGCTGCCGAGGCCCGCCTCTTTGAGTTCAGTGAGGATGTCGAGTTTTGAACGCTTGGTTAGGTGACAGAACCAGTTGATCTCAACCGGCGTCCAGGCCTTCAGGTGGAGGGTTGGATAGGCGTCGTGGAGGATGCGAATGATGTTCAGGTACCAGTCGTAGCCCTTCTGGTGATGCAGGCCTCCCACGATGTGCATCTCGGTGCTGCCAGCCTCGACCGCCTCGCGGCCCCGCTCGAGAATCTGCTCGTCATTCATCCAGTACCCACGGTCTTCCCGCAGGTCTGCCCGGAACGCACAGAAGATGCACCGGTAGACACAGACGTTGGTCGGGTTGAGGTGGGTGTTGATGTTGTAGTAGCCGGCGTTTCCGTTCTTTCGCTCACGAACGAGATTGGCCAGTTCGCCAAGTTCATGCAGGTCGATCGACTCATCCCAGAGGCTCTCGGCTTCGGCGGCGGTCAGTCGCTCACCAGCGGTGACTTTTTCGCGGATGGGTTCAAGGGAGGCTTTGACGGCAGAGATCATGGTTGGCCCGTGGAGCGGAGATTTGTACTGAGACACTGAGAGAAAAACCGAAAGGCACTGGTGAAAATAACCGAATGAGGGGCAGTTAGAGCCACAGGTCGGCCATGACGCCAGCCAGCAGCAGCACTCCGATAAGGGCATTGACCCAGAAAAAGGCCTGATTCACGCGGGTAAGGTCACGGGGCCGGACGAGCAGGTGCTCGTAGACTAGGAGGCCGGCAATCAGGCAGGCAGCCCCCAGCGTGAAGCGGCCGAGTGCCGGGGTCAGCAGCGGCAGGGCCACCAGCAAGACCGCAGTCAGCACGTGCAGCCCAGCGGCAATCCGC
>WTHB01000183.1 GCA_011523305.1 Planctomycetaceae bacterium
GTTCTGCCCCACGGCTGACGGCAGCGAGGATTTTCACGAGTGCATCAGCCGCGTCGAGCACCTCGCGATCCTTGTGGGTCAGCGCAACATGCGTCTGCACAATGTCCCGCAGGTCGGGGTGTCGCGGGCCGAGGGCGGCCACCAGTGCCGGTACCGGAACGAGGCCGCCGATATGAATGTCGCGAACGCCACAGTTGATGGGTTTGCGGCCCGACGCGTAGTTGGCGAAGAAATGCCGGTGGTACTCCTCGACATAGGTGTCACGGTGGCGGCCGGGCGTGAGCATGAAGGCAACATAATGGTCGAGCCACCGTTCGGGGTCGTAGTGTCCGGCCCGCCGCAGCAGGACAAACAGTTCCGTGGCCAACTGGGCATTGAGGGTGTTGTCGCCCGCGTCGAGGAACTGGTGGTAGTGGACGCCCCGTTTGCCCCAGTAGGCCGCCTGCTCCCGCAGGATGTCGCCTTTTTCGTTGAGGGGCGTGTATTCCGATCGCCAGAGGATGCTGTCGGGGTGTTTCTGCTTGGGGGCGTGGTACCGATCGATCAAGCCGAAGTCTCGTTCAATGGCAGCCTGGTTGTAGTACCAGTGCACGGGCATGGCGACGCTGTCGGCGGCGAGGGCCCCCAGCAGAATCTGGTGGCCGAATGCCTGCGGCGAAAGATCAGCGACCGGCAACAATTTGTTTGTCATCGCAGCACCTTGTCAAAAAAGGCAGTGACCCGGGGATTGTCACCATGGTTGAATACCTGCTCGGCTGTTCCGTGGGCAAGCACGCCACCGTCTCCAATGAAGGCGATTTCATCAGCGACGCGGCGGGCGAAATGCATCGCATGGGTTACCAATACGAAATCAGTGCCGGAACCCTTGAGCGCTTCGATCATGTCGAGTACCTCGGCGGTCATTTCGGGATCGAGGGCCGAGGTAGGTTCATCCAGGAACAGACGTCTGGGCCGGACCACGAGTGCCCGGAGAATGGCGATTCGCTGATTCTGTCCGCCTGAGAGTTGTGCTGGCCGTTTGTCGGCATGCTCGGCCAACTGGAAACGCGCGAGTGGTTCCGCGATGCGGGCAGCGGCCTCTTCACGGCTGAGGCCGTGAACGTGAACCAGCGGCAGGATCAGGTTGTCACGGGCGGAAAGGTGCGGGAACAGGTTGTAGGACTGAAACACGGTGGCAACGGTCCGGCGATAGGACAAGAGCCCGGCGTCGTCGCGAGGCAGGGGCGTTCCGTCGAACTGCGCACTGCCGGCCGTCGGCACATCGAGCCCAGCCAGAATCCGCAGCAGCGTCGATTTGCCGCCTCCGGAAGGGCCGACCAGCACAAGCGAACTGATCGATCCTGTCGACAGTGCCAACTGGTCTAGCACACGCACGCTGCCGAACTGCTGCGTCAGGTTATCGATCGTGAGTTGCATGGGTGGCGAGTGGACCGGGATGGTTAGCGTTCGTAGCGGAAGGCGGCTTCAAGCCAGCGTGAGGCTGCCGATAGAGGCAGGGTGAGCAAGAGATAGCCGACCGCCAGCGGCAGGTAACTTTCAAGCGTTGAGTAGGTGAAAGAGTTGACTTCTTGGGCATTGAGCGTGAGTTCAGAGATGGCGATCACGGAGAGCAGAGACGAGTCTTTGATCAGGGAGACCAGTTGACCGGCCACTGCTGGAAGCACTAGGCGAATGGCCTGAGGGAGCACGACCAGCCGGAAGGATTGCCAGCGGGTCAGGCCGATCGCCTTGGCTGAGTCGCGTTGTGTCTTGGGAATTGCATCGAGGCCGCCACGAAAGATTTCAGCCATGTAGGCGCCGCTGAAGGCAGCCAGCACGAGTGTGCCGACGACGAAACGGTTTTCGAGGCCGACAGCGTTGGCAACGACGTAAAAACCGAGCAGTAGTTGAACAAGTAACGGCGTGCCCCGAATCAGTTCGACGTACATTCGGCCAGTCGCCTCGATCAGTGGGTTGTGAGCAGCCAGCAGGAGGGCAACGACGAGCCCGATGGCCAGGCTCAACACGAGGGCGGCAAGGCTGATGCCGAGGGTGACCAGCCAACCCTGCAGGAATTTCTGCCGATACTCCCAGACACCTGCCCAATTCCATTCCCCCGGCACCTGCATGCAGGCGAGGACGAGCAGGCCAACGAAGGCGGCTGCGACGATTCCATGAGCAAGGGAGCGAGACATAAGGGCATGATAAGCCAACAGACTGGTTCTGCCGAGCAGCCAGAGTTTCCGTGACGTCGGGTACCCCCTGACGGCTCGGCTCCGGCGAAAGTCTCGTCGCCGCGAAATCGGCCGCGGTGTGTTTGGGTTCAGCGAGGCCGTGTGTCGTGGCCGATTTCAAAGGCTCCTCGAGCGTTCGCCGCTCACCTTCGCCTCGCGTATTGAGGGAAGTGGTCACGGAAATCTGCCGCATGCGGTATCTGCACCACGGAACGCCGGGCAGGAAGGCCGGGCTTTCGGTGAAGACGGCCACCGGCTCGGCTCCGGCGAAAGTCTCGTCGCCGCGAAATCGGCCGCGGTGTGTTTGGGTTCAGCGAGGTCGTGCGTCGTGGCCGATTTCAAAGGCTCCTCGAGCGTTCGCCACTCACCTTCACCTCGCGTGCTGGGGCAAGCAGTCAGGGAGATCGAACGTATGCGGTATCGGCCCCACGGAAAGCCGGGCAGGAAGGCCGGCTTTCCGTAAAACTAAAAGTAAAACGGAATCCCGTGCTCTTTGAAGTAGGCCTTTTCGTCAGGCAAAAACTCATCACCAAGTTGTTCAAAGCCACCGTCCTGCTTGAACTGTTTCAAGAAGGCATTGATGGCCTGTTGCAGGGCAGTGTCTGATTTTCGCAGTCCGATGGCCCACGCTTCCTCGCGAAACGGTGTAAGCAGTGCTCGGGTGGTATCCGGGTGCCGCAGGTGGTGCCGGTAGACAGAGAGCGAGTCGTAGATAAACGCATCAGACTTGCCCTGCGTCACTTCCAGCACAGCGGCAGACTCTTTGTCGAGCACAAAGACACGAGCGTGTGTGAGGTTGCGGGCAGCGTACTGGTGGGCGGTCGTGCCTTTCTTGACGGCAACGCGAATGCCGGGCTGATCGAGATCAGCGGCAGATGTGATCGGTGCGTCCTTGCCGACAAGCAGCGTCAGGCCGGTTTTGAGGTAGGGTTCCGAGAAGGCGATGGCCCGAGAACGCTCAGCGGTTGCGGTCATTGAGGAAATGATGCAGTCGATGGTGCCGGTGCGAAGTGCAGGAATCAGGCCATCAAAGGCAATGTTCTCGATGATGATGGTGCGTCCGAGATGCTGTCCGAGGGCATGCGCCAAGCCGACGCTGACGCCGGTCGGCTTGCCTTCCGCATTGGTCATTTCAAAGGGTGGGTACGACAGTTCCATGCCCACCCGCAGCGGTTCGGCTTGGGTATATCCTGCCGTTAGCAAACAGGATGCGACGACGATGAGGGCGCTCAGCATGCACGTCAAGTTGTTGCGAGTCATCATGCGATTCAGGCGGTCGGCGTGACAAGTAGAAAAGCTCATAGGCTACTGCGATTGATCATATCAGGCCTCGCCTCGGAGGTTGGTGCGGAACGTGGCAGGGCCATGAAGTTCCTGACTGATTGGGTTGTGGGCTTGATGCATGTGCGAGCAATGCGGTGGAATACGAGGGTACGGGCATCTGGTTATGGAGTTAGGTCTTCCAATTCGACAGCTGTTATCGGAGACGCTGCTTTTGCAAGGAGGAAAATGTATGACCGTACGAGTGCTCATGGTGACTCTGATTTTGCTTTTTCCAAAGGCTGTGAAAGCTGGCGAACCAGACGGCAAGCCAGCCGACGATCCTCAGCGTGTTGAGTTCTTTGAAGTACTGTATGGCGTTGAGATCAAAGGGGTGCAGCCGCTTGAGACCTATGCGGATCCGGACACCTTCTATGCCGAGATCGCCAAGCAAGTTGGCATTCCTGAGCGGGCCCGCCAGGTGATTGAGGAGAAATATGGCTGGAAAGACGATGAGGAGTTCTTTCTAGGCACAATGGTCAAAGGCGGATCGCAGAAGCCGGCTTGGGGCGTTTTGGTAACCCGGCTTCCGACCGCATTGAAAACGGCTGCAACAGTGGAAGAGAAGAAGGAACTGCTCCTGCAGATGGACATGAAATTTGTCGTCATTGGCTATGACGGTCAGGTTTCCTTTCCCAAGGAGAAGGCCGGTCCGGCGGTGGAAACACACGTTACTGATCCTGCAGTGGGAAAGTCTGGTTCGAACTGAGGTTGGCCGCCGGAAGTTCTCGGAGCCAGGCCGCGAGTCAGCTGAGGGTGGAGCGGGCGATCACGAAGAACGCCACGGCCAGAATCATGCCGGCGAAGATTCGTGACAGCAGCGGCCGGGAGAGGGTGCGTGCCAGTTGCGAGCCGGCCAGCAACCCCGGCACGCTGCCTGCCACGAAGAGCACGGTCGCCTGCAGGGGGATCGTCTGTCCCTGCCAGAGATGGCTGCCGACACCCGCCATGCCCACAAGCGACATCACCAGAAGTGAGGTGCCGACTGCTCGGGAAATCCCCATTGAGGCAAAGGAGACGAGGGCCGGCACGATCAGGAAGCCGCCACCCACTCCAAACAACCCGGAGAGCAGGCCAACCGTCAAACCGATTGCCGCTAGCAGCGTGGCACAGCGGCTGGTAAGCCGAAGCGTTCCCTCCAGGTCGCGAGAACAGGACGGTCCACCGTTCGGATCGCAGGCGTTGGCCGGTGGGGGGATTGCCCGGTCGGCATGCCACCACATCCGCATCGCAATCAGCAGCATCAGACAGGCAAAGGCGAGTAAGAGTGCCTGCGGTGGGAGGCCCTTTCCGAGCCAACTGCCAAGTGGAGCCGTAAGCATGCCGGCACCGGCAAACAGCAGGCCGGTGGGAAACTCGACCTGCCCAAGGCGGGCCCGCTCGATCGTGCCGATCACGGCGGTACCAGCGACCGTAGCCAGCGAGATGGCGACTGCCGCCTGGGCCGGTACACCAAGCCAATAGACCAGCAGCGGCACCGCCAGGATGGCCCCGCCACCCCCGGTCAGTCCCATGGCAAGCCCGACGAGACAGCCTGAAATGACCGCCGGCGTGAGCGTCATCAGGTCAGGAGGGAGTGCCTGTGCAAGCAGCATGCCCACCTACGCCTCCTGGCCAGCAGGTACCTCGGCCGTTGGTAGTTTGCTGGCGAGCCAGGCCTTGAAGCCTCCGATCAGATCGTACACTTCAGCATGGCCGTGCTGCTGGAGGAGGCTTGCCGCAATGGCCGAGCGGTAGCCCCCTTCACAGTGCACGACCACGGGGCTGTCTTGGGGCAGGCTGGCGAGTGCTGAAGCCAATTCCGGCAGGGCAATGTTGCGGCTGCCGGCAATGTGGCCGCCGCGGTATTCCGCTACAGAGCGGACGTCGAGCACCAGGGGGGCCGGGCCGCTTTCCGGCCGTTCGCCCGCCAGCCAGTCGGCCAGCGCCCGGCCGGTGATGCGGTCGGTCCGTTCCAGCAACTCCTCGTGATGGTTGAGGGCATTCATGCCACCTGCCAGATAGCCACCGACATTGTCAAAGCCAATACGGCCCAGTCGCATCACGGCTTCTTCTTCATTGCCCTCGTCATCGGCAACCACGATGATCGGCTTGTCGTGCGCCAGCAGCGAGCCACACCAGGTGGCGTATTTTCCTGAGAGTGCAATGTTGAGCGTCCCGCGAAGGTGGCCGCCCTGAAAGTCGATGGCATCACGGACGTCAAGAAGTTGGCTCCCCTGCTTCGCCAGTGCCAGCACCTCTTCCAGGCTGAGTGGCTTGAGGTTTTCCCGCATGGAATGCTCAAGTGACTTACGCTCCTGCCGATTGAGGATGGCGTCATGCACAAAATAGTCGGGAGCTTCTGGCTGATCGGCGGTGACCAGCCGCTTGAATTCCTCTCTGCCCATCGGCTGCAGGGCGTAGTTGAATTTTTTCTGTTCGCCCATGGTTGAAACCGTTTCATTCGACAGGTTCTTGCCGCACATGCTGCCGGCACCGTGGGCCGGGTAGACCAGGGTTTCGTTAGGCAGCGGCAGGATTTTCTCTGTGATGCTCTCGTAGAGCATGTCGGCCAACTCATCGGCCGTGACGCCGACGCTAGCGAGCAGGTCGGGGCGACCGACATCACCGATGAAGAGCGTGTCGCCGGTGAGGACGGCGAGGGGTGGGACATCGCCTGCAGCAAGGTCATAAACCAAAATGGAAATGCCCTCGGGCGTGTGGCCGGGAGTTTCTAAAATAGTCAGCCGCACGTCCCCGAACTCGACCTGGTCACCGTCGGCCATTTTTTCGTGGGGAAACTCGGCCTCAGCGCGGCGGCCCAGGTGAATGGTCGCGCCGACCTTGTCACGCAGTTCAATGTGCCCGGCGATAAAGTCGGCATGAAAATGGGTGAGAAAGACATGCTTGATGGTGTAGCCACCCGCCTCGGCATCAGCGAGGTACTGATCGATATCCCGCTGGGGGTCGACGACAGCAGCGGTTTTGGTTTGTTCATCAGTGATCAGGTAGGACGCATGGGACAGACAGGCGAGGTAGTACTGCTGAATTTTCATGGCGGTGGGCTCCATAGGTGCAGGGGAGGGGTGCTGGGTGGGTGTCCGAGGCGAGCAGGTTTCGGTTAGCGGCCGGTGGCGGTCGGGAAGCCAGCGTTGACGATCGCTGAGTAACTCTGTCCGAGAGGCCGCACGTCATAACCCAGCGGTTGCAGAATGTCGGCTGCTATCAGGCAGCGGCCGCCTGAGCGGCAATGGCAGTAAATGATCTTGTCCTTCGGCACCATGCGGGTGAGCTCGGCAAGAGTCACGCCTGCCTTGAGGCGACTCAATGGCACGAGTCGTGCGTCAGTGAGGTGCCCTGCGGCCCATTCATCCGGTTCCCGCACGTCAATGATGACGGCCTGCTGGGCAGCGACCGCCTGCTGCACGGTCGTCAGACTGTCCTGGGTGTGCGTGGCTGCAAGGGCCGAGCCGGCGGTGGCGGCCAGAATGGCGGCAACCAGCGCGATCCGGCTGCAGGTGGCCCCCGCTCCACCAGCCTGGTTCCAGGGCATTCTGGCAATCAGCATGGCCATGCCGCAGGTATCGGTCACTCCGGCAAAGACCAAGCCGGCGCCGACAAACCCGGCAATGCCCAGGCCGGTAATCCTGAGCGTGTCCGTGCCGCCGAAGGAAGCCAGCATGACACCGCCGAACACGAGTGCGCCGGCTGCGATTCGCACCTGGCGTTCGAGTGACATCACCTTCTTGCCTCGTGCGACTGGCAGGCCAGCTGCCGCGCAGGCACTGGTGCCACCATCAACGCTGATGACATTGGTGTGTCCGGCTGCCAACATCTTTTCGCAGGCTTTGCCGCTGCGGCCACCAGACTTGCAGATAAAATAGAGTGGCCCTTCACCCGGCACATGATTGCCGACGGTAGCCGGGTCGAGCCGGTCGAGAGGAATGTTGGTGGCGATGTTGACATGCACCTCACCAAACTCAGCGGGGGTGCGGACATCGACCAGCCTGATTGGCTGCTCACCTGCGAGCAGAACGGAAAGTTGTTGCGGCGAGATTGTCGTAACCATGTGTAGAAACTCCTAGGGAAAGTCGTGGGTGTTGAATGGTTCAGTGAAAAAAGGCTGGTGCTATGGAAACTGGCTGGCTACCCGCAGCCTCACCCGAAGCGGGCCTCAATGCATTTCATGATGTTCTTGAGGTGTGGCTCGGCGATTTCGTAGTAGGTGCAGCGGCCTTGCTTGTCGGGCGAGAGAAAGCCACACCGTTGCATCAGCCGAAGATGCTCCGAAGCCATATGGCTGGGGATCTCGCAGGCGTCGGCTAATTCGCCGACGGTGAATCGGCCCTTGAGCAGCATCTGCACCATTCGCAGTCGGTGTGGGTGAGCGAGCGTCTTGAGGCACTCGGCGGCTTCACCAAGCGAGGAAAGATCCGTTAGTCTCGGTTTTTTCTGGTTGGGCATCGCGAGGGTCCTTTTTGTTCGCTTTAACCATCAAGGTATTTATATGTCGGAAGATAACGACAAGTCAATTGATGTTTTTTCGGAGGTTTTTGGGCTTGGAAAAGCGAAAGGAACGCCTTGGGAGCCGTGAGGCGACAACACTTGTTGTCGCAGCCCGGGGGCGGGGCACAGTTCCTGTTGTGCGCGATGGCTTGTCGTCGGTTGAGAAACTTCGCAGGCGATCATGATCGCCTGCCCCTGATTTCAGGAGGTCAGGACGGTTCCGTGGTGTGGTTGATGGTGGGTCAACACACCGTGTCACGAAGAGGGGTCGAACTGCAGGGCAGAATCCCTTACCCTAATAAGACCGCTCGTTTTCGCTCGCTGCTTGCGAGCGAACCATGTGACTCTGACCGTTCTGGTAAAGGATGATTCTTTCAAAACGCCATCGCATTCAATTTCCATCTGTTGACACCACCGAACTTGACCAGGATGAAGCCTATTTTTTCCTGGTCAACGAAAGCCCAGGGGACGAGCGGCGAAGAAGAATCAGGTTCCACGATTACGCAGCGATCTACAGTGAGCCCGGTCTGTACGAGCAGCTGTTCTATGAGCGGCTCAAGTGTGATTCCCCGCGGAAGGTGACTGACGCCCTGCAGTACACCGCAGAGCACGAGCGAGACAATTTCACCGAAATGCGAGTGCTCGATCTTGGTGCCGGGAATGGCATTATGGGCGAGGAACTCAAGAAGCATGGCGTTTCTCGCCTGGTTGGTGTCGATATTGTCGATGAGGCGCGGGATGCAGCCTTTCGGGACCGACCCCACGTCTACGACGACTACCTGATCTGCGATTTCACGAATCTGTCACCGACAGAACACGAGGAGCTGGTGAACTGGGGGTTCAATGCCCTCACCTGCGTTGCGGCCCTTGGCTTCGGGGATATTCCTGTGCCGGCCTTCATGCAGGGGGTTAACCTGCTTCAGACCGATGGTTGGCTCGCTTTCAACATTAAGGAAACCTTCCTTGAGCGGAGCGACACCAGTGGTTTCTCTAGGCTGATTCGCGAATTGATCTTCAGTGAATACATCAGCCTGCACCATGTGGAACGGTACGTGCACCGGTATTCCATTGAGGGCAAGCCACTGTTCTATTTCGCGGTGATTTGCCGCAAAGAGAAGGACATCCCGGCTGACTTTTGTGATCAGTTGGGCTGATCTGTCTTTCGGTCCACGGTCGCGATGGTATGCTCTCGCGACGACGGCTGATTTCACTTAAGGCCGTGGCACGTGGATGGAGATAGCTTCCCATGGCGGATGATCAGGGCGTTTCAACGTCGAGTGGCTCTGGGCCAGATTCGCACTCCCATGACCCGTATGCCGCTGATCGGCAGCGGCTTCAGCAGGCACAGGCCGCCGGCCTCGGCGTAACCCTGAAGACCTACCTCGCGCTCTCGGGGCCGGGCTGGCTGCAATCAGCCATTACGCTCGGCGGGGGCTCGCTGGCTGGCTCGCTTTACCTGGGTGTCATTGGTGGGTACGAGTTTATGTGGCTGCAGCCGCTGATGATGATCATGGGGGTCATCATGCTGTCGGCCATTGCCTATGTCACCTTGTCGACAGGAGAGCGGCCTTTCGGTGCCATTAATCGGCATGTCAGTCCAGTGCTTGGTTGGGCTTGGCTACTTGCAGCGCTGATGGCAAACCTGGTCTGGGCAATGCCACAGTTTTCCCTGGGTACGGCAGCCCTCCAGCAGAATCTCTTCCCTGATATAGCCTGGCTTGCCGGCCGCAGTGGTGAATGGATCTGTGCCGGAGTGCTGTTTGCGATCGCGGCGGTCGTCATTGCCTTTTACGAATCAGGCGGCTGGGGCGTGAGGGTTTTTGAGGGCATTCTCAAGGCGATGGTCGGTCTGGTCGTGCTCAGTTTTTTTGGTGTGGTCGCTGCAATGTCGTGGAAAGGTGAACTCGACTGGTCTGCCATTGCTGCAGGTTTCGTGCCCGATGTGAGTCTTCTGTGGAGGCCGGTCGCTAGTCTGCAGGCGACAATCGACGCCTCTGGAGATCCTGCCTATTGGACCGAGACCATTCTGGCGACCCAGCGAGAACGCATGATTGCCGCGGCAGCCACTGCGGTTGGCATTAATATGACGTTTTTGCTGCCCTATTCCATGCTGCGAAAAGGCTGGGACAAAACCTTTCGCGGCTTGGCCTGCTTCGATTTGTCCACCGGCCTGTTCATTCCCTTTCTGCTGGCGACCAGTTGTGTCGTGATTGCGGCAGCCAGTCAGTTTCACGGCCGTTTCGATACGGCTGAACTCAACCGGCCAGCGGCTGAGATCAGCGGTCCGTATCGTGCCAACCTTGAGGCACGATTGGGGGCAGAAGAGGGGAAAGACGTGGTGGCAGCACTCGACGATGCTACGGTCAATGCTCGCATCGATGCCTTGCCGAAGGCCGATAAAGAGTTGTCGCTGATGCTTGTCAAACGAGATGCCTTTGACCTGGCACGAGCCCTGGAAAATCTGTTTGGCAAGGGGGGGCTCACCCAGAAGGTGTTTGGTGTCGGAGTCCTGGGCATGGCGATTTCGACGATCATCATCCTGATGGTGATCAACGGGTTCTGCGTCAATGAAATGTTCGGTTGGTCGACAGGGGCAGGGTCTCGCGTCGGTGGGCTGGTGGGATCATTGCTACCCGGCGTGACTGGCAGCCTCGGCTTTCTCTTGCTGTGGAGTAATTCCGATGCCAAGTTCTGGCTAGCGGTGCCAACCAGTAACTTTGGTATGGCACTCCTGCCGATTGCCTACATCACGTTTTTTCTGATGATGAACAGTCGCTCGCTGCTCGGAGATGCCCTGCCGCAAGGCCGTTGGCGGTTGGTGGCCAACGTGCTGATGTTGGTAGCGATTCTGGCCGCGAGTGTCGGCGCGGGCATGAGCATCTGGGCCAATATCGGTTGGATTGGTGTGGGCTTGGTCGGCGTTCTGATCGTGTTGGCGATAGTTGTTCCTGCGAAGCGACAGGTGGCTTAAGAAAACGCAGTCGGGGTCGTGCCCTCATATTCGAAGTGATGCCGTACGAAGACTCCTTGCCGCTGCTCGTCGCCTGTTTGGTAGTCGCCGCGGTGTTTGCATGGCTCTGGCGAAACGTGGGCCAGCCTGTCTGGATGTGGCTCGCCGTAGCTGCCGCGTGCAGCGGGTTCGGGGTGGCTGCTATCGATTACCGCACGGTAACCGAGCGGGAGTACCTGGAAATCCTGTTGCCAGAGCTGGCCTACGCGGTGCAGCAGAAAGATCTACAGACGCTCTTTGAAGCGATTGCGCCGGAGGTGCGGCCTGTCCGCGAACAGGCGGAACGCGCTGTCAAACACCTGAAGCCAACGTCAGTCGTGATCACGAAACTCGAAATCACGGTGGATGAAACAGCAGAGCCGCCTGCGGCTACCGCGGAGATGTTCGTGCGGGTGAGCGGCATGATGGTTGGCCACGAAGAAACCATGGGCATCGTGGCTGCGACTGTGTCGCTTGAGAAGCGTGACCGCTGGCTTGTTACCGACTGTGCGGTAAAGCCGGCAGAACCCCTTGGCAGTCGGTAGGCGAGCACGAGCCGAACAGGGTCTTTGTTCCTGCCGGCCCGTGCCGCCACCGTCTCGGTTTCCGCCTACGAGTCCGTTCGAATCACGTTTGGCAGACTAAACGCTTCGTCAAACGGCTGGCCCCGCTCGGAGAGCACGGCTTGATAAGCATCGATATCTTCCGCCACACATTCGGCGATGTTGATGTCCTGCTTTAGTTCGGGGTGCTCAATAAAAACGCTCTGCCAGGCCGTCAGGCATTCTTCGTAGGCAGCCTGAGCCGCTTCAAAGTCTCCGGCATCACGTGCTCGATCAGCCCGTGCGGCAGCCTCACGGGCCCGCATGCCTTCAGGAGTCGAGGCGGCAGCCGCCACGGCTTCCCAGTGGGCAAAGTTGATGATGCCACGATGGCTCGCGAGCGCCGTGGCATTTCGCTGGGCCTCGCGCAGAAGGTGGCAGTAGCTGCGCGCCTCAGAACGGGCTGGCTCTGGAAGAACCTCGGCGACCGCCTCCCATGACACGCTCATCAGCATTGCCACTGCGGCAGCGTCCTGTTGCTGCTCAGTCGTTCGCTGCTCGGCAGGAATGGCGAGGGCGGCTGCCTGTTCTGACGTAATTGCCTGCTGGCGAAGGTGAAGAATCGTGTCGCGATATGGTCCCGCTAGGGCAGCGAGCTTTGCCTCGAGCACCTCAATCCGACTCCGCTCGGCGTCGTAGAGCCAGAGTGGCAGGTTTTTCTGCCCCATCTCGATGGGCTGAAAGGCGAGGTCGTCAAGTTGCTTGGCCACCTCTCGCCACGCAGCGACGGCTGCAGGGCCATAGTCCCGATGTTCTTCCAGGTATTGAGCTTGGCGGAGTGCCGTGAACATAGGCTTGGCTGCCTCCATTAGGAGAGCGCCCCGCTCGGAAGAATCTGGGTTTGTCATCGCGCCAAACGAAGCCAGCGAACGATTGACAATTGTTTTTCCCGTGGCAGCGGTCGATAGGACCGGTTCGGGCATTTGGGAGAAGGCGAAGAGCAGGCCGGTGATGACCATGCAGATGCCAAGAATCACCTCTTCGGTGAACAGAATCCGGCTTGGGTGGATGAGTTCGTCGGTGATCTCTTGGACGTCGAGGTGAGAACCTTCGCGGAGACCATTGTTTCTGCGACTGCCAAGCCGTGAGGTTGCAAAAAACATGTCAGGGGTCCTTTGTGACGAGGAGTAAACGACAGCCTCTTGGTGAGGGTGCCTGTGCAACTCGATCGAGCGAGCCGAGAAGAACTCGTTCAACGTTGTTGCCGCGAAAATCCGACCCAGCACGCCCCTGACAAGTGCTGGCCGGTTGTTTCGCTTTCAAACCATACGAGGCCGCAAGCCATATGGTTCACGGCAGACCGCCGGCAGCACGCAGGTGTCGCGAAAAAGCCGTTCTGGTCTCGGGTGTGCTTTTCGGACACTTGGTGAAAGGTGTCACCCGCAAAGCTGCGTGCTTAACGACGCCCAATGCGATAGAGATGGGTCTTTGTCCGAATGATCAGGTCATTACCGATGACCGCGGGAGATGCCATGCAGCCGCTTTCAAGCTCATTTTCAGCGATCAGTTCCCAGGCGTTGGGGTTTGCCTGAAAGACCACGCAGGTTCCGTCTTCGTCGCAGGCGTAGAGCCGCCCACCAGATTCAATGAGAGAGGCGGAATGGCTGCCACTGTGCCGCGTGGTCCAGAACGGTTCGCCAGTTGTGATGTCCAGACAACTAAATACGCCTTTGTCGCTCACCATATAGAGGTGGTCGCCAACGACCACCTGGCTCGGCCGCGTGGGGGCTGATTTGGCAAACTTCCAGGCCACGTTGGTGGCGGTGATGTCGCCAGTTCCATCTGGCCGAACGGCCAGCAGGCGGTCACCGCCAGCCATGCAGATGACGACCACGCCATGGGTATAGAGCGGCCTCGCGGCCGCATTGAAACCACCGTGATAGACAGTCCATAGTTCCTGCCCGGTCCGCGGGTTGTAGGCAATTGTTCCGACGGCTGCGGGGCTAACCATTTGCAGGCGGCCATCATGCGTGAACACCTGTGGTGTGCAGTAGGCCTTCTTAAAATCACCATCATCAGACTCGTAATTGATCGTCCGGTCCGTCTTCCAAACAGTTGAGCCCGTTTTTTGATCCAATGCGGCAACGTACTGATAGTCAAACCCATCAAAGGTCAGGATCAGCAAGTCTTCAAACAGAATTGGCGAAGAGCCTGGGCCCCGGTGATGGTCGCAGGGCAGGTCTTGGCGGGCCCAGATGATTTCAGCTGACCTGGTGTCGATGCAAGCGGTGCCGGCACTGCCGTAGTGCACCCAGAGTTTTCCGTCAGCAATCACTGGCGTAGGGCTGGCATAACTATTAAACGGATGGCAGAACGCCGGTTCAGCGATTTCAAAGGCTGTGATGTCTTTCAGGATCTTACCGCTGGTTGCATCGACGGCGAGCACAGAGAGGCGGCTGCCGTCTTCAGTAGCATTGGTTAGCCAGACAATATTGTTTTCAATCACCGGGCTCGACCAGGCTTTGCCGGCGATTGGCGTTTTCCAACAAATGTTTTCCTGTTCACTCCAAGTGGTTGGTAGGTTTGTTGATAGTGAGCGACCATCACCGGTAGGTCCACGGAACTGGTTCCAGGAAGGTGCAGTACTTTCAGCGGCAGAGGCTGTTTTTCCTGCTGAAAGACCGGTCACACTTGCGGTGCAGATCACGAATATCTTCGCAAAGCGAAGAACTGTCCGTTTGGTTGACGAGAACTGCATAAGAAGATCGTTTGGTGCAGGTGTCTCACCGCGACGGTAACGGGATTGGTTTAGGAGAGACGGGGTCATTTGCTCCGAGCAGATGATTCGCGAGGAATCGTTCAATCTGAGTGTTCAGCGCTTGAATATTGAATCGCCCATGGCCGCCGCCCTCAATCGGAATCAGTGTTGCCGAAGCACCGGCCTTCTCGAGAGCCTTCCGGAGTTGCACCGACTGCTCAAAGGGAACAAGTGGGTCAGCGGTTCCGTGAACGATCAAGAACGGCGGGTCATCGCCGGTCGTGTATCGGATGGGCGAAGCCGCTACGGCACGTTCCTGGTGGTCGAGAATAGGCCCGCCGAGCAGGAGCGACTCGGGCGAATCGGGTCTTTCGTGCCATTCCCCCATGGTTGTGAGGTCACTGGGTCCAAAGAAATCAACGACGCAGGTCACCCGGCTGCTTGTGCCAGCTGCATCACCAAGGTCGCCCTCGAGGTCTGCTACATCACCAGACGTCCCTAGCATGGCTACCAAGTGCCCCCCCGCAGATGTGCCGATCACAGCGAGATGATTTGGGTCGAGGCCATATTCTTCGGCATGGCTGCGAAGCCATCGAATGGCTGCCTTGCAGTCATGGATTTGTGCTGGCCATGAGGCCTCGTCTGTGAGGCGATACCCAATCGAGGCTCCTGCGTATTTTCCTGAGGAAAGAAAAGGGGCAAGAAAGGGCAGTCCACTACGGCGATCACCCTTCCGCCATCCTCCGCCGTGGATGAAGGCAACGATTGGGAGCGGTTTATCACTTGCGCGATTGCGTGGCAGAAAGAGGTCAAGCTGCTGCCGTGGATTGTCAGTGCTAGCGTATGGAATGTTGGCAGTGATCTTGATGGCATCCCGTGCCGCCCTGGCATTCCGCTGAAAGCTTTCATCACCTGGCGCCGCCCACACTGGTGTGCTGAGAGCCAACCAGAGAGGCGTGCACCAAAGAAGCATGAGCAAACTTCGTCGCTGTAATGCCATCAAAGAAGTCTCCTGTGTTGCGATTGTTGTCGCTGTCCTCACTCAAGGCGTTTTACCTTAAAGCTTCGAAATTCGACCGGGTCATTGTGGCCAGCAAGGCCGATAAAGCCGTCACGGCGGTCAAGGCCGCCGGGGGGATGTTCAATCTGGCTTCGGTCGAGGCTGTCGATGTCGACGTCCAGAATCTTCGTGCCGTTGAGGACAACGGTTACCTGTTGACCCTTGATAGTGATTTCTTGGAAGTTCCACTCGCCTGCTGGCCGCAAGTAGCCTTGCTTCGCGCCAACACAAAAATAGAGGCTGCCGTGGTGCTGATAGTCAGCTAGGCCTGGCTTGCCTGCCTTCTCGCGTCGGGCGTTGTAACCCTTGTTGTCGATCACTTGTAGCTCAAAGCCGTCTTGGGCGCTTTTGCCACCCTTTGGCACGCGAAGGGCGATGCCATTGTTGCCGGCTGGTGGCAGGCGAAACTCCGTACGAAGCCGACAGTCGCCGTAGGTTTCTTTCGTGAGCAGGTCACCGCCCTTACCGGGCTTGCAGACAATGTTGCCGTCCTTCACCTCATAACTGTCAATAGCACCCTGCCAGTTGGTGAGGTCAACGCCATTGTTGAGTTCAACAAACCCTTCGGTATCTTCACTTGCGAGGAGGGCGTTGGCCTCGGCAGGTGGAATCTCACGGACGAAGACGTTACGCCAGCGAATCTCGCTGCCGTGTGTTTGAAGTTGAATGGGTCCGCGGGCAGGGACTGGGTCGGGGAAGAAGCCATTGATGGGCTTGCCGTCAGCAGTCTTTGACGACTGGCGACGAGAGAAGTAGTTGTCCATGACCGCGTTGTTAACAACCACCTCACCATTGAGTTCCACCGTGACCCGTTCGCCAATCATGCGGATGCGGAAGTGGTTCCATTCCCCGAAGGGCTTGTCCATGAGTTTGGATGGATCTTTGCCCTCGCGTCGCCTGTTGTTCCAGAGGCCGCCAGAGCCTTTGTCAGCACCGAGCTTGAACTTTTCTTCTTGGGTTGAATCCCAAATCTGGACCTGCGGAATCCCCCGCAGATAGACGCCGCTGTCACCGAGCGGCAGCATCTTGTAGTCAACGAGCAGTTCAAAGTCGCCAAAGTCTTGGTCTGTCGTCAGGTAGAGGCCCTTGCCATCATTGACCAGTTCTCCATCTTCGACCTTCCAGTGGGCATTGAGATGATCGCCTTTGTCGTTTCCTTTTTTGTCAAGCAGGCCACCTTCAATTGACTTCTGCTTGTAGTCAGCCTGCTCTGCCGGTGACATCGCGGTGAACTCAGCCGGATTCCGAGTTCCCCAGCCATACCAGCCGGCAAGGTCTTCTCCGTTAAAGAGCGGGGTGAATCCGCTCGGTGGGCGATTGTGTGACGAAGAATC
>WTHB01000039.1 GCA_011523305.1 Planctomycetaceae bacterium
CCGCTGATCGCCCCAAACCCAACCATTAGCAGGGACGGGTCGAGCAGAAAGCCAAGGCTCCGCGTCGTCAGGCTCGGCAGGCCGATGGCCCCCAAGCCGACTGCCGGCCCAAGTTGGACGACGCTGCCGGTCACACGGGCCAGACCATCGACTGCCAGTTTGAGGCCAGCTGAAAGCAGCCCGCCGCCGAGCAGCCAGCGAATCTGAGTCGCTGCCTCACTGCCCGCTGCATAAATTTCTCGCACCGTCGCAGCCGTCGCTGTGCCAGCCGGAAAGGGAAGCCGCTGCACCTCCAGCATCTGCCGCCGCAGGGCGAGGCCGACGAACACGCCGATCAGGCTCACACAGAGCAGCCAGACGCTCAATGTTGGCCAGTCGAGGCTCTGGCCGGTCAAGATGGCCAGCGCCGGAATCGGCGCAACCAAACCGGCCGAAATAATCGAGGCGGCGCTAGAGGCTGCCGTCTGATTGATGTTGTTCTCGAGCATGCCCCAGGGTGCCACTCGGTCGCCCAATCCTCGCCGGGCCAGCCCCCAAAAGCCACAACTGAGCAGGGCCGCCGCAATCGACATATTGAAGGACCAGCCGATTTTCAGCCCTGAGTAGACGTTGCAGGGCACCAGCACCGCCCCCAGCACTGCCCCCGTGCAGGCCGCCCGCAGGGTGAACTGCCGCCAGAACTCCTCCGGATCCGGGCATCCAGGCGTTGGGCGGTTTGGGACGGGGCGTGGGCGGTCTCCAGCCATCATGCCCGAGACCCTACCAGATCGAGCCACAACGCGTAGTTGTTCACCATCGACACCGGGCCTTGCTCCCGCACCAAAAACACTTGTCGGTGGGCCACCCGCAGCCGAAACTACAGGAGTGTTCGGAGCGGAACATTCTTCAGCGATTCCCCCTGGCACTGGCACTCCGCACAGTTCCCACCCCGGCTTTCCCATGCACCGCCATTTCTGTCTGTTGTTGGTTTGGTGGCTCTGGATCAGCACCGCAGCATCTGCGGCCACGGAAGATGACTCGCCAGTGCCACTGCCATGGACCATCTCCGGCCTGGAGCAACAGTTGCAGGCGATTGACCGAGAACTCAGCAGCCTAGCCTACCCACGACTGATGGGAGGAATTGGCCCGATTGGCTACCGCTCCCTGACTCACGACACCGCCGACGCTTCCGAGTGGATCGAGATCAACCTCGAAGGCGAGACCACCGTCAACGAGGTCATTGTCGTCCCCACACTCTTCCATCTGCCCGACTCCACGGTCGTCGCCGATGGCTTTCCGGAAGCCTTCCGGGTCATCGCCATCAATGACCGCACCGGCACGGAAACGCTCCTTGCCGCCTTCACCGCAGCCGACAACCTGCTGCCGCGGAAATCCCCGTTGGTGATTTCCTGCCCACCGGTGGTGGCTTCGCGTATTCGGCTGGAGGCAAGCCGCCTGTCGCCCCGCGCCTGGGACAATCTCTTTGACCTGCAATTGTCCGAACTCCTCGTCTTTTGTGGCGGAGAGAATATCGCCTTCCAGCGACCGGTCACCTGCTCGTCAAGCCAGGAACTCCCGGAAGCCGCCCGACAGGCCGCCTTCCTCGTCGATGGCATTCTGCCGTTCATCATGGATGCCCAGAGTGGCAGCCGCAGCCTCGCATACGTCGCGCTCCTCAAACCTGACGACTCTCCGCAACTCACCATCGATCTGGGAGAGCCACAGGCCATCAATGCCGTTCGCCTCCACGCTGCCGACGTCAGCGACAATGTTCCTCAAAGCCACCCAAACAGCTTTGGCATTCCCCTCCATGTCCGCATCGAAGGGGCCTCCACCGCTGACTTCTCAGACGCCGTCGTCTTGAAAGACCAGGTCGCGCAATCGGAACTGTTCATGAGCCCCATCAAGACGCTGATGTTCCCTGAGGGAATCTGCCGATTCGTCCGGATCACTGGGCTGCAGCCCTCACGATCCACCATCACGAACAGGCCCCACTTTGGATTTGCCGAGGCGGAGTGTCTGCTTGAGGGCCGCAACCTTGCGCTCGGGAAACCGGTGACCACCAATCTGCCGCCAAATGATTCCTCACGGCTCGATCGCCTGCCGGCCATCACTGACGGCAATAACTACTACGGTGAAGTGCTTCCCTTGCGAACCTGGCTTGACCAGTTGGCACGTCGGCATGAACTCGAACATGAGCGGCCGCTCGTGCTGTCCCGATTGACTGCGGCTTATCAGCGGCAGGCCTCGCTGATTCAGCAATTGGTCGGGCTTGCCATCCTGCTCACCGCTGGCATCACCGCGCTGATTGCCGTCGAACGCTACTTTCGCCAGCGGGCCGTCTTGCAAACCCGCGAACAGATCGCCGCAGACCTTCACGACGAACTGGGGGCAAACCTGCATGCCATCGCCCTGTGCGGCGACCTCGCCCAAGCAAATCTCGACAAGCCGAGCAAACTCGCCGATCTGCTGCGGCGGGTGAGAGTGCTCACCGACCGCAGTGCCCAGGCGGCGAAGGCCTGCGTGAACCTGCTTGAGTCAACGGAACTCTACGAAGGCCTCGAGAAAGACCTGCAACGCACTGCCTCCCGACTGCTTGCCGATCTTGACTATGAACTCAGCATTGCCGGCAAGGAGCATCTGTCAGCCTTGTCCACCAAAAAACAGATCGGCACGGCGTTGTTCTACAAAGAGTGTCTCGCCAATATCATCCGGCACGCCCAGGCCAGCCGGGTTGCCACAGCCGTGA
The DNA here is from genome assembly GCA_011523305.1 of Planctomycetaceae bacterium. Lineage (GTDB taxonomy): Bacteria > Planctomycetota > Planctomycetia > Pirellulales > UBA1268 > UBA1268. Next base: position 2,729 of record WTHB01000039.1, read on the forward strand.
CCGCTAGCCCCCGAGAACTCATTCTCACGGTCACCGACAATGGCCGGGGCTTGCCTGCGGGCGGTACCGCTGGCCAAGGCGACTCCACGCCGCCCTCGCTCCTTCGGCGGGCCCGGCTGCTGGGTGGGTCGGCCGTCGCGTTCCCGAATCAAGTGGGTGGCACGGTTGTCACGCTGAGACTTCCCGTCGGCTCCCGCTGGCTTTGGGGCTGAAGGCTTCCGAGAACAAGGATCGTTTCATGACTACCCCAAAACCTGACTCCTCGATTCGTATCCTGCTGGTCGAAGACAACGCCGCCTACCGGGAGGTCATCTCGCTCGCGATCACCGATCAGAGCGACATGACCATGGTGGCAGAGTTTGGCACCACCGAAGGGGCCTTGCAGCACCTTGAGACCTTGCCCCCTGACAAGCAGCCCGACATCATGCTGCTTGATCTTCGCCTGCCTGGCATGAACGGCCTGGAGGCCATCTCCCATTTCCATGGCATAGCGGCCGCGATGCGGATCATTGTGCTAACCCAGTCCGACACGCCCGGTGACATCGCCCGGGCGATCCGGAAAGGTGTGTCCGGCTACCTGCTCAAGCGGTCGACCCTGCCAGAGATCACCCACGGCATCCGCACCGTTGCCTCCGGCGGTGCTTCGCTCGACAGCGACGTCGCTCGGCACATTCTCACTTCGCTGCAGCGGCCGGCCAGTTCCGTTGCCGAGCCGCTTACCGAGCGGGAACACGAAATCCTCGAACTGTTGGCCGAAGGCCTTCTGAAGAAAGAGATTTCAGCCCATCTCGGTATCAGCTACTCAACCGTCGACACCCACGTCTCACGGATCTACGAAAAACTGCAGGCCACGAACGCTCCAGCAGCAGTCGGCGAGGCCTACCGGCGGGGCATTCTGCGGCCAGGGGAGTGACACCCCCTACAAGGGGGTCGCGTGATTACCCGATAGCATTGAACCGCGTCTTTGCCGATATTAAATCAATTGGTAGTTGACCCGAAAGGTAGCGATCCAACCGATCTGTTCCAGCCGTTATTAGCTTAACTTATTTCCACTTCGACGCTTTTCTCGTCCGGGGCTATTTAAGATCCAAGAGGATTCTGTCATGACAACTCTCGCATCACCGCAAAAGCGATCAGCTTTCACGCTCATCGAACTGCTCGTCGTCATCGCCATCATTGGTGTTCTCATTGGTCTGCTCCTTCCGGCTGTTCAACAGGCTCGAGAGGCTGCCAGACGTAATAGTTGCCTGAATAACCTCAAGCAGCTCGGCGTAGCGCTTCACAACCACAGCGATACGAATGCGTCGGGTGGTGACAACCACATGCCCTATCTCGCTTACAAAAAAGCGTCAAATGGCACCGTCCACGGTGGGCACCCGAACTGGTCAGACGGAAACGCGAGGCATGCCTATTGGGGTGCCTACGTAAGTTGGATTGTCCAGACCCTTCCCTTCCTGGAAGAGCAACAGCTCTATGAGAATTGGGTTTCTGCTACAAATGATTTTAAGTCCCCGGGCAATCTTTACTACGGCAGCTGGGCCTCGTCTATCAGCCCCGCCATTTCGAATGAAAGAAAAATTCCTGGCCTTTATTGCGCGAGCTATACCGGTGGACTCGTTATCAACGGAACCGCTGTCGGCTCTGCGACAGGTAGCAGTTACGGCGGAACCTGCCGATCGACCGAACGGCTCGGCAAGGAATTTGATAAGACCGATGGTGTTGGTGGCTCTCGCGCCGGTGGGCTCACAACCTATCGGGCGAACTGGGGCATTCCTGGCAGACTTGATACGGTTAGTGGCCTGCAGGCTGCCGATGACACCGGCGCACTTGCCTGGTACAAGGCCAAGGGTTTCAAGGACTACGTTGATGGCACATCAAGCACAATCGCCGTGCTTGAAAGCGCGCTGGGGCAGTCGTGGTATGCCCATGCGATCGCGAGTTCTATCGCTGGGCAAAATGGGGCTTCTGTCTCAGGCGGTTCGTGGACAGCATCCAATGCAAACCAGTGGGCAGTCAACATGGCTCGCGTTGATGCAACGGGGCACTCCGTGATGGCAAACGTGGGCCTCGGCTCGGAACACCCTGGCCTTGGCGGTGTTCTGATGGTAGACGGTTCTGCAACGTTTCTCAATTTCGACAGCCTCGATGCCCAGACGTGGCTCAGCCTGCTCTCCTGCAATGGTGGTGAGGCGGTTTCACGCTAGCACAATGCCAAATCCTGGCGTGCCTCTCGGGTAGACTGGTTCCTTGCATCGTCCAACTGCGGCCTGGAAGCTCTTTCTTTCGCGGAGTGATCAACGAACTGCCATGCTCGGACTTCGACTTTTCCCTTGCGCGCTTTTTGCGTCATCGGTTGGCATGCTGCTTCTCGCGACAGCGACCGGCTGCGGGATCCGCGTGGGCGAAGTAACCGGTACCGTCATGATCGCCGGGAAGCCTGCTCCCGAAGGCCTGCGTGTGTCGTTTGAGGCGCAGGGTACCGATGTAGAAACGATCTACGCGAACACAGGAGTCAGCGGCAAATACCAGTTGATCCACCGCTCCGGAAAGAAGGGCATTGAACCGGGAGAGTACACCGTTTCGCTCGGCTTCTGGGGCGAGCAGTCAGCCCAGCCTCCGGAACTGCGGAAACTCAACCTTCCGGATGACGTTCGAGACGGCGCGTCAACGCTTGTCTGCAACGTTCCCGGGGGTGGAATCGTCTTTGACATCACTGTCGACTAGCACTCGAAGGGTGTCGAACACGCCACTACCCCTCATCCCCTGCTCGCAGCATGTCGTCCACGCGGGGCTCCCATTCAACAATCTCTGCTGGCGTGAAGTAGATACCGATCTCTCGAGCGGCAGACTCAGCCGAATCTGAGGCATGCACGAGGTTCATCTGACGGCTGGCGGAAAAGTCGCCGCGAATCGTACCGGCAACGGCCTTCAGACCACTGGTCGCCCCGAGCATGTCTCGCACCACGCGGACAACCTCAAGTCCTTCGTAAATGGCTGCCACGACCGGAGCGGCTGTGATGAAGGACTCCAGGCTTGGATAGAACGGCTTTTCGACGTGTTCGGCGTAGTGCTGTTTGGCCAACTCAGGAGTCACCCGCAGCATCTTTAGAGCCACCAGCCGCAGCCCCTTATCCTCGAACCGGCTCATCACCTTGGTCAGCAAGCCCCGCTCAATGCAGTCGGGCTTGAACATTACGAACGTCCGCTCCATTCGTCTTTTCTCCTGTGTGTCACTCAGAATTGAAAGGGGCTCGGCAGCCAGCCGACCAGGCCGGCGACACCCGCCAGCGTCAGGGCTCACCTGAAAGATCCTTGTACCCTGCCGGTCGCCTGCCCGCCAGCCCAAGCGGCACCAGCTGGCGTTGCGGTGGCGACAGCAATCCTCATACAGTCTCGGCCTTCCAGCCGTGAACCCGCTTCTCCCGCGTTCCAGAGCGTCATGTCTTTTACTCAACGACTTCTCCACGCGATGATTCTCGGGGTTGCCTTTCTGCAGTTTGTCAGTGATTCACCAGCGGCACCCCCTGTTGCGGGCGACGTCACCCCGGCCGCACTCGGCAGTTTCACCCGCGCGATTCAGCCCCTGTTGCTCAATCGCTGTGCGACCGGAGCCTGCCACGGGGGCCCGCAGGCTGCTGAACCTCGCCTGCAGCGAGGGCCACTCCACGGACGGACCGACCGCACGACAACCATTGCCAACTTGCAGCGGGTGATCAAAGCAGTCGCCGACAGTGGAGGCAGCGACGCCTTCCTGCGGCAGGTTCTCGCCGGGCACGATGCCCTGCCCCGCCGCCCCAGCCGCACGGACGACAAGGTACTTTCCTCACGCGAACGGCAGCTGCTGGAAGCCTGGCTGACGCTCAGCCTACCACCGACGGCCTCGGGCCCAACCTCTCCGGTCAGCCGGCCAGCTTCCGTGCAGCCCGCAGGTTTTGAGGCCCCACTCGCTGCCGGCCCGCAGCCAGCCGCACCAAACCGGTTTCGACGCCTGCTCGAACAGGCCGCCAACCCGCCGCAGCTGCCTCCGCCCCGAGCCACCAAGGGACTCAACCTCGACACCCTGCTGCCCGACGACTTTCCGCCCCTGCCGCCGGTTGCCACCGAGGCTACGGAAAAACCCAACGACTGAACCGGTGACCGAGCGGGGCAGCGTGTGCACCGCCGACCTTCACGAGAGTTGAACCCCGCCACTGCGAACCGCACTGAGAAACACCTGATTGCCCTCAAGCAGGTCTGGGTGGGCCGCCAACTCGTCGAGCGTCAGCCAGAAGATCTCGGCAACCTCGACCGGATCAGGTGTCAGGACTGCCGCATCCTCCAGGGCCACCGTCCACCAGGCCAGCGCTGTGCCCCAGGCAGTGACACTCTGCCAGACACAGGCCAACGGCGTCACCGAGGCCGTCAGTTCCTCAAAACACTCCCGCACGACCGCCTCATGGGCATTCTCCCCAGGCTCAATGTGGCCGCCGGGAAAACAGACACTCCCACCAGCCCGCAGCGTGGCCCCCCGCCGAATCGCCAGAAACAGGTCGCCCCGCCGGGCAATCGCCACCACCCCGTGGCCCCGAATCGTCACGCCGGCGGCATCCGTTTCTGGCTGTCTGTCCATTCTGTCGTCCATCCTGTGAAAAATCGTCGGCCGCCCTTGGCCCAAACAGGGTGCCGCCCGGCCGCGAGGCCAGACCACCGGGCAACGATCGCGGAGCCTGCTAAACTACTGTATCGGCGGTCGCTTCGTGGCATCACCGCCCGTTCTTCCCTACCGCCTGCCTGTACCTGCCCCCTGAGAGGACACTCGCCTGATGGAGACCGCGCCGACGCCGGGACCGGCCAAACGCCCTACGCCCCCCACCGCCGGCCCACAGCTGTTCGGCAAACCGATGGGGGGGCCGGCCGTCATCCTGCTGCTGCTACTCGGCCTGGCCTTCGTCACGGTCTTGATGCGGAGCCAGACAGAGGGCCCGCTGCCAATCAGCTATGACCAGTTCATTCGCGAGGTGGAAGCCGACAACGTCAGCACCGTTGAGTTTGTTGGGGAAACCGTGCGTGGCACCTTCAAGGCCCCTCCCGCCAAAGATCGCATTCCCGAGGCAGATGAAACCGGCCGGTTTTCCGTGGAGGTCTCTCGCTATCTCGTTGGTGACGGCCTCGACACCCTGCTGCTTGAACACAACGTCCGCACCACGGTGAAACAGCCGACCGATGGCACCGGCTTTCTGCTGGGGCTCTACCTGCTGGTACCACTGCTGCTGATGGTCGCCTTCTGGACCAGTATGCGGCGAGCCCGTGATCCCCTCGGCGGCTCGGGCTTCCTTGGCGGATTCACCAAGTCACCGGCCAAGCGTTTTTCGAGCGAGGACAAACAAGCCACCTTCGCTGACGTCGCCGGCCTTGAGGCCGTCAAGGAAGACCTCAAGGAGATTGTCGATTTTCTCAAGGATCCGCAGAAGTTTCAGCGGCTCGGTGGTCGGGTGCCCAAGGGTGTGCTCCTGATGGGCCCTCCGGGAACCGGCAAAACCCTGCTGGCCCGAGCCGTGGCCGGCGAAGCGGGGGTGCCCTTCTTCTCGATCTCCGGCAGTGAGTTCATTCAGATGTTTGTGGGGGTCGGGGCCTCACGCGTGCGGGACCTGTTCAAGACCGCCAAAGAAGCCGCCCCCGCGATTTTGTTCATCGACGAAATCGATGCCGTCGGCCGCGTCCGCGGAGCAGGGCTCGGCGGGGGGCATGACGAACGCGAGCAGACCCTCAATCAAATTCTCAGTGAAATGGACGGCTTCAGCCCGACCGAGTCGGTGATCGTACTGGCTGCCACCAACCGACCTGATGTGCTCGACCCCGCCCTGCTACGGCCGGGCCGCTTTGATCGCCACGTCACCGTCGATCGGCCCAACCAGAAGGCCCGGGTCGCCCTGTTCAAGGTCCACACCAAAACCGTGCCGCTGGCCGATGATGTCGATCTGGAACGCGAGGCTGACGGCACCGTTGGCCTCACCGGAGCCGACATTCGCAACCTCGTCAACGAGGCTGCGCTCTGGGCAACGCGGCACGACAAAGACAAGGTCGCAGCGGCCGATTTTGACTATGCCCGCGACAAAATCCTGATGGGGCCGAAGCGGGAAGAAGTGCTGGCCGGTCGGGAAAAGAAGATGACCGCCTACCACGAGGCGGGGCATGCCCTGGCCAGTTGGCTGCTGCCTGGCGTCGACAAACTGCACAAGGTGACGATCATCCCCCGTGGCCGCGCCCTCGGCGTGACCCAACTGGTGCCCGAGGAAGACCGGCTCAACATTGGCGAGTCTGACCTGCACAACCGCCTGGCGTTCATTCTGGCCGGCCGTTCAGCTGAGAAACTTGTGTTTGGGGAGTATTCCGCAGGCGCCGAGAACGACTTGATGCAGGCGACTCGCCTGGCCCGGAAGATGGTGTCGAACTGGGGCATGAGCAAACGGGTTGGACCGCTGGCCTGCCAGGTTTCCAATGAACACCCGTTTCTCGGCCGAGATGTCTATGAACAGCGAGACTTCAGCGAACACACCGCCCAGGTGATCGACGAGGAGGTGACACGGATTCTCGGTGCGGCCGCCGACCGTGCCGACACGCTGTTGTCCGAAAACCGTGACAAACTCGACACGCTCGCAACCGAACTCGAGACCCAAGAGATGCTCGACGACTCCGAAGTGGCCGCCGTCATCGGGCCGGCTGTTCCTCGTAGTTCGGCGAGTTGAACCTGCGGCTGGTGTTGTGACGCGTGGCACACTCCCTCGGCTCGCGGCTCGGGCGTGGATGGAGACACGACCACGCGGGGGCCGCATGGACAACGCCGTTCCACACGGCCGCAAAACGATGCGGTGTGACCGGGCCACGGCACGCCCCCTCGCCTCGGCGGACCAGTTCGGTAGAGTATCGGTCGCAGACGCTACCAACAAAACACCATCCGCCCACTCACCTCAACGCTTTCAGGAGCCGAACGCATGCTCTCCCACGCCGTCTACTTCACCCTCAAGGACACCAGCCCCGCCGCCATCGACAAGCTGGTTGCTTCCTGCCGTGAGCACCTCAGCGGCCATCCGGGGGTCGCTTCGTTCACCGTCGGCCGCTGCGCGGCCTATGACCGGCAGGTCAACGACCGGGCTTTCCATGTCGCGTTGGAACTGATCTTCGAGTCGCACGGCGATCACGACACCTACCAGACCTCCCCGCGGCACCAGCAGTTCATCGCCGACAATGCGGAATCGTGGGCTCAGGTGCGGGTGTTTGATGTCGACCTCGACGCCTTTGAGCAGGCTCCGCAGGGCAATTGACCCTCAGACCACCCGCCCCCGGGACAGGGCGATCTGCCCGCCAAAACAGATGGCCACATCACTGCCCGGTTGCCGTGGCCGGTCTTGGTAGCAACCGCGATACTGCCAGCCATCTGCATCGCTGACAAACTCGAGCGGCAGAGGTGACGGATCGATCGGGCACGAAACAATCTCCGGCGGCTGATCCGCCCGCGGCGTCACCAGGTGTGGGAGATTGACGTTGAAGAACGCGCCGGCCTCCAGGGGCTCATCTGCCTCCACCGTATTGAGCACCGCGTCAACCCAGGCAGCGGCCACCTGCCAGTCAATCGGCTCCCCCCGGCGGTGATAGTGCGACAGTGCGATTGCAGGCCAGCGATGCAGGGCCGCCTCGCGAGCGGCAGCAACCGTACCTGAGTGGTGAATATCGACGCCAAGATTGCCGCCGGCATTGATGCCCGAGAGCACCCAGACCGGCGGCGGCAGATTGAGCGTCGCCACCGCCAACCGCACGCAGTCTGCGGGGGTTCCGTCAACGCGGTAGCGATCCTTGCCCACCTGCTCAAGCTGCACCGCTCGATCGATCGTGACCCGGTGCCCACAGCCCGAATGGGGTTCCGCCGGCGCGACCACCACCACCCGGTCAGACCGTTCCCGTGCCGCCGCCTCAAGCGCCGCGAGGCCCTCGGCCTCAATGCCGTCGTCGTTCGTCAGCAGCAGCATCCAGGTCCTTTCGCAAAACAGAAACAGAAGCAGGCAACTTGGTTCCGTTGTACTCGACGGCTCTTCAGCCGCCCAGTTCAGGCACCACTCCCGTCACTCACCCTGCAGCATCGCACGCACCATTGCCCAGACGCCGTCTGCGGCGGTGGCGGCCGCACGACAGACATCGTCCCCGTCCGTGGGTACCCCCGTGGCGACGCGGTCTGGCCGAGCCAGGTTCGTGACCACCGACGCCGCCACCACCCGCATGCCATGCCCGCAGGCCGTCAGCACTTCTGGAACCGTCGACATGCCAACCACGTCTGCCCCAAACCTCCGCAGCATCCGATACTCAGCCCGCGTCTCATAGGTTGGCCCCAGGCAGTAGGCATAGACCCCACGCCGAGCGGCCAGCCCAACCCCACCGACTGCTGCCACTGCCGCCGCTGACAAGGCATCGTCGTAGGCAGTCGTTGGCTGGGGCCGCTCAGGCACCCCCATTCGCCGCACAAGGTCGAGGTGATCTTCCAGCACCACCAGGTCACCCACTGCGAGCCCTGGGGCGAGCCCACCAGCAGCGTTGGTAATCAACAGCCGCTCCACCCCCAGTGCCGCCAACAGGTCGACGCCACGGATCAGCATCTCGGCGGGCTGCCCCTCATAGGCATGCACCCGGCCCTGCAGCATCACGACGCTCTGCCCATGGCAGTCTCCCCAGGCCAGCCGGCCGGCGTGCCCAAGCGCCGTGGCTCGCGGCAGCCAGGCAATGGCAGCCGCAGGCAGCGACTGCTCACCTTCCAGCCGATCCACCAACTGCCCCATGCCGGTTCCAAGAATAACCCCCAGCCGGGGCCGTGCCGTCGCAAATCCACTGCGGGCCAGCCCAGCATCGAGCACTCGGCGGGCTGCCGTCTGGGCAGCCTCCGGCAGCAGCGAAGGTGGCGGCGCCTGTCGTATGAGGACGCGTGTTCGGTCGAGACAACATGCCATGGTCGTCGGGCAGCCTACCCTGCTGCCAGCACAGCGCAAAACTGCCCCAAAGATCGCCCACCCTTTGCGGGCTTTCCGAGAAAGCCGTATTCTCGCGGCAAGGATTGGCAACGCCTCCTGATCCTGTCTGCCCAGATTCGTCCTCCCTGTACTGTAAACGACCCAAGCCTCACAAAGGATGCCTGATGTCCACCCGTGCCGAACAGTTCGCCGGTCTCTCTGTCGCCATCGTCACGCCCTTCCGCAACGGTGCCGTCGACGTCCCCCGGCTCCATGAACAGGTCGGCTTTCAGGTTGAGGCCGGTGTCACCGCCATCTGTCCGGTCGGCACCACGGGCGAATCGCCCACGCTCACTCATGACGAACACGAGCGGGTGATTGCCGAAAGCATTCAGGCAGCCGCGGGCAAGATCCGCGTGATGCCCGGGACGGGTAGCAACTCCACGGCTGAGGCGATTCGCCTCACCCAGTACGCCGAAAAGGCCGGTGCCGATGCGGCGCTGGTGGTCGGCCCGTACTACAACCGCCCAACCCAGCAGGGGATCTACGAGCACTTCAAGGCGCTGGCCGAAGCAGCCTCAATTCCGATCTGCGTCTACAACATTCCCGGCCGTACCGGCCGCAACATTGAGCCCGAAACCATCCTGCGGCTGGCAGAACTGCCGGGCATCGCCATGGTGAAAGAGGCCACCGGCTCGATGGATCAGGCTTCGCAGGTGCTGGCGGGCACTGACCTGACCGTCCTTTCCGGTGATGACAGCATGACCCTGCCACTGCTGGCAGTTGGCGGGCGAGGTGTGGTCTCCGTGGTCGGCAATCTCGTGCCGGGTGACATGAAGGCCCTGCTCGATGCGTTTGACGCCGGCAACCTCGCCGAGGCTCAGCGGTTGCACCGGCAACTATTTTCACTGGGGCGGGAACTGCTCGGGCTCGCGAGCAACCCCATTCCGATCAAGGCGGCCATGAAGATGGTGGGACGCGATACCGGCGAGGTCCGCCTGCCGTTGGTTCCCCTTGAGGCAGAACTGGCTACCCGGCTGCAGCGGCTCCTGGCCGACTACGGCCTGCCAGTCAACTGAGCCAGACTGCACAGAGCAGCGTCGCTCAGACTTCCGCCGCCTCGTCGCTGACGTCCCGCAGGACACCGCCCCGGTTATCAAATGCAGCGACGATCATGTCGTGCCGTGCCCCCAGGCCCGCAGCCTCAGCCGCCGTCACGACGGACTCCGCTGCCAGCGTCGACTCACAAACCGCCACCACCGCCGGCCCCCAACTGCTCTGGGCGTAGCCCTGCACACCCTGCTGATCGAGCCAGTCAAACAATGCCGCAGTTGCCTCGGCATACGGGAGCCGCGAAGAAGCTCGCTCAAACGGCTTGCCGGCAAGTTTACCGTAGGCCGTCAGGGCAGCAGCAAAATCGGTGAACCGGGCCGCGAACGCTGCTGGCAGAATCTCCATCACCGCCAACCGGCAGAGTTCGGCCGTCAGTTCCAGCGGCACCATTTCCAGTCCGGCAAACGCGGTCCTTTCGGCATCACCGTGCAGTCCCTCGGCCTCCCGCTGGACGAACACCACCACCCGCCAATCCTCAGGCAGCGTGACCCGTGACACCATCGGTGCGACCACCTCTCCCTGCAACTTGCCGGCCTCAAGGATCATGCCCCCAGCCCCGAACCCATAGACCCCAACGCTCGACCGCAACCCCCGGCCCGCGGCCTGCGCTAAGGCGGCGGCATCTTTTGCGGTGTAGGTCTGCTCCTGGGTTGCTGCCCCTTCGACGTACAGCCGTTGCATCCCAGCAGCCACCGCCACGGCCAACTGGGTGCCCGTTCCCAAGCCGACGTGCTGCCGAGGAATCTCCCGCACCTCGATCGCACAGCAAGACTGCTCATCAAGTCCCCAGGCGGCGGCACACTGTTTGGCCACACCAATCACCCGCTCGCCAACATGACTGGCAGCTGAAAACTTGGTCGCCCGCCGCATCCGCACCCGCACGCCACAGCCAGCAATCATCGCCCCGAGCCCGCCGAAGGAACGACCCAGTGGCTGACCGAACGAAAGCATGCCGAAGTGCAACCGACCCGGCGTCACGACCTCAAAGACCTCCTCTGAGGGAGACTCCTGACTCGTGATCGGGGAGGCGGCGGAAATCATGACCCAAAATAGACCCTGACGGAGCCTAGGGGGCAAGCGGCGAAACCCGGCCTGAATCGAATCGTTGAACCAACAGCGGCTGACATCCGGTATTTTCGTGTCATTTTTCCACCAGGCAGCATCTACTCACAGAAAATTCACCAATCAAAAGTTGTCCGTCACAATGGCGGCCACTTCGGCACCACTCTCCAGAGATGCCCACACCCACCCAAGTTTTTTCCAGCACCATGCCCACCACGCCGCCGACCGGCACGTCATCGAGGAAGAGCCCCATGCCGCGACACCCCTGCTCATTCCTACTGCCTGCCTGCTTGATGGCTACCAGCCTGCTGACTTTTGCCAGCCGGAACGCCCAAGCCGAAACGCCGATTCGCAAACCGCAGATCAGCGACACCATCCGAGCGACCATCTACGCCGACAATTGGTTTTCGCTGTTTCTCAACGGCACCCTCGTGGCGGTCGATTCCATCGCTTTCCTCCCGCACAACGTGATCGCAGTCGACATCCTGCCCTCCTACCCGATGACCATCGCCGTCATCGCCAAGGACAATGCCGACCCGAGCACCGGCATGGAATATGCCAATACCCAGATCGGGGATGGTGGATTCATTCTCCGGTTTGCCGACGGAATCGTGACCGACCGCCACTGGAAAGTCCTGCCTCTTGAGCATGGTCCAATCCATGGAGACACCACCAATCCACGGGTCCGGTTGAGTGAACCACCGGCAGACTGGCAGGCCCCCGACTTTGATGACCGAGACTGGGACCAGGCAACTGAATATTCCCTGGACCAGGTTCGACCCAAGGGACCGTTCTATGACCATGACTTTTCCGGGGCCACATTCATCTGGTCGGACGATCTTTTGCTCGACAACACGGTGCTGTTTCGGCGACAGATCACCGCCCCGCCAGACGGTCACCCCCGTCCCGACTTCACCGATCTTAACAACCAGGTTCCCGACCAGCCGACCGGCGGCTGGAAGCCCCGACCCAAGAAACTTCGTCGTGTCGCGCAGTAGGTTTTCTCTTTTCACCTCTGGATCCTGTCATGCGTTCGCTCTTGCTCACAACGTTGCTGCTGGCATCTGCCACTGCGGCTCTTGCCCAGGCGGCACCGCCCAACATCATCTTGATGCTCTCCGATGATCAGGCCTGGAATGGCCTGTCGGTCGCGATGCACCCGCAGGTTCCGACCAGCCGCACGAGCACGATCGACACACCGCGACTGGCCTACCTCGCCACCGAGGGCATGCGGTTCTCGGCAGCCTACGCTCCGGCACCGGTCTGTTCCCCCACCCGCATCAGCCTGCAGACCGGCAAGAGCCCGGCGCAGGTGCACTGGACAAAGGCAGCCCCACCCGAGTTGGGTCATCGACTCCTCGAACCGAGCAACATCAAGAACATCGCGGCCACTGAAAAAACCATCGGCGACTTCCTGCGGTCAGCGGGCTATGCCACTGCCCACTTTGGCAAGTGGCACATTGGTGGCGGCGGCCCGGGAAACCATGGCTATGACGTACACGACGGCGACACCGGCAATGAGATGGCCCTTGCCTTCAAAGACCCCAACCCCGTCGACATTTTCGGTATGGCGGAACGAGCAGCAGCCTTCATGGCGACCAGCCAGCAGGCCGGTAAGCCCTTTTACATCCAGCTTTCCTGGAATGCGCTGCATGCATCGCAGAACGCGTTGGCAGCGACGCTGGCCAAATACCGCCAGCGTCTTGCCGGCGAGAACGGGAAACGAATCTCCGTGGCGGCAATCAGCGAAGATCTCGATACTGGTGTCGGCCGGGTCCTCGATGCGATCGACCACCTTGGCCTGCGGGAAACAACCTACGTCATTTTCATGTCGGACAATGGTGGCAATGGTGGCAAACAAGGCCCGCTGCGGGGTGGCAAAGGAGGCCTCTGGGAAGGGGGCATCCGTGTCCCGCTGATCATCCGGGGCCCCGGCATAACCGCCGGCTCATGGTGCCACGTGCCGACGGTCGGCTATGACCTCCTTCCGACCTTCTGTGACTGGGCCGGCCTGAATCCTGCAACCCTGCCGCCAACCATCGAAGGTGGCAGCCTCGCTGCCACGATCGCCAGCGGTGGGACAACTGCGGTGTCACGGCCGCGAGCCGAACTCTACTTCCACTTCCCGCACTACCAGAATGAAGAAGGGCCGCAGTCAGCCGTGATTGCCGACGGAATGAAATTGATCGGCTTTTACGACACCCCTCGCATCGAACTCTATGACCTGCGGCAAGACCTTGCAGAAACCAACGACCTCGCCCAGAGCCACAAGGCAGAGGCCAAAACCCTCCAGACGAAACTGGAGGCCTACCTGACGGCTGTCGACGCACAACTTCCACAGCCAAACCCCGACTATGACCCGACCAAGCCGGTCGAAACACGTCCCCGCAAGGGTGGCGGCAAAGCCGGCAAGAAGGGCCTCTCCGGCACGCCACCGCCGACTCAGCGAGTGAAGAAACGCAAGGCCCGCTGAACCCTTTCTGAGAGCCACGGCCCACTCAGCCCATTCCGCACGCCGATCAATGGAGCCTCCCATGCGTCACCCCGTCACCTGCTTGTTTGTGCTGACGATGCTGCTGACATCAGCCAGCCCTGCCTGGACGCATCCCGGAGGGCATGGCCCTCACTCCACGTCAGCCGCCCCCGCAGCAGCAGCCACTCCAGACCAACTGGCCCAGGCACCGCGCGGCTCGGCTA
>WTHB01000143.1 GCA_011523305.1 Planctomycetaceae bacterium
TACGCGTCGGCCAGACCATCGGCCGGACGGGGGATGACATGGCTGGAGACGAGTTCGCCAACCTGGTTCGCCGCGTTAGCGCCCGCTTCGACGGCCGCACGCACGCTGCCGACATCGCCTTGGACGATCGTGGTCATGTAGGCGCCGCCAATCTGGACCCGCTTGAGGATCTTGACGTTGGCCGCCTTGGCCATGGCGTCGGTCGCTTCGACAAGGCCGACCAGACCTTTGGTTTCAATCAATCCGATTGCCGTATTCATGGAATGTTCCTGAAAGAGGTGTTGTGGAAAGGAATCAAGTTCCCGCCGGGTCGCCGGAGGGATGCTGCGGATGCAATCAGCCCGAAGCCTTGGCGGCCTTGGTCTTGAGAATGCTGCCGAGGTCTTCGTGGGGGCGGGCAATCACTTGCACGCTGACAACCTCGCCGATGCGGCCAGCTGCTGTCGCGCCGGCATCGGTCGCGGCCTTCACCGCGGCGACATCGCCACTGACAAACGCCGTGACCAGGCCGCTGCCGACCTTGTCCCAGCCGAGAAAGCCAACATTGGCTGCCTTCATCATTGCATCTACGGCCTCGACCAACGTCACGAAACCCTTGGTTTCGATCATGCCGAGGGCTTCGATGTTCTTCGCCATCTTTTGCTCCATGTCATCTTGGAAACACTGGTGCCGGAGGGGTCTCCGGTTCGACCGCGCCGGCTCGTGTCGGCAAAACGGTCATTGCTTGTTGACTCATCCGTGAGTGGTTCTGGGTCAGTCCTGCCGAATCAACTCCACACTGGTGGCATGGTCGAGATCGGCGGCGTTGCCTTCGTCGGTATCAATATGCACTTCGAGTTTGCTGGCGGCGTCAGCCCGCACGAGCAGATCACGGAAGACCGTCCCGCAGGCGCCGTTGATCACCAGACTCATGCGGTCGCCATTTTTGACGCCGAAGTGATCGGCATCAGCGTGGCTCATATGGACGTGGCGTTCCGCGCGGATCACGCCCTCGTTGAGTTCGATCGCTCCGGCAGGGCCGACGAGCACGCAGCCGGGGGTGCCGGCGATCTTGCCGCTAGCCCGAACTGGTAAGTCGATGCCAAGGGAGATTCCGTCAGTGAAGGCGAGTTCAACCTGCGAGGCGGGACGGGTCGGGCCAAGCACCCGGACGGTCGGAAGCATCCGCCGTTTTGGGCCGATGATCATCACGGTCTCTTCAGCAGCGTAGAAGCCGTCTTGGTAGAGGTCCTTCTGGGGCGTCAGCGTGCGGCCTGGCCCAAAGAGCTTGACGACGTGTTCGTCGGTCAGATGGCAGTGGCGAGCCGAGATGCTCACGACCAACTTGGGGGCGAGGCCTGCCTGTTCGTGGTGGGCCTGACTCGGTACAGCGTCGTGGGAGGCGAGAACGATCTCTCGAACGATCCGTTCGACGTCGTGACGGGTGAGGCTCGGGGGGAGTGTGGCGATCGACATGATGAATGATCCAAAAGGGGCAGAGCGGAATGGAGGGACTGGTCAGGCCTCAGGCTGGGGAGAGGCATCGGGATCGTCTTCGCGAGGCAGATCGGCAATAATCAACTTTGGGCCGGCGGCGAGGATCGTCTCCCGCCAGTCGGCCGACAGGCCGCTGTCGGAAACGACGACGTCGATCCCTTCGAGGGCCGACACAAGGGTAAGGCTCTTGCGGCCGAACTTTGAACTGTCGGCGACAACAATCACCTTGCCACCAGCCCGGAGCATGGCTTGTTCGGTTTCGGCGAGGAGCAACTGGGCATTGAACAGCCCGTCTTTGGTGATGCCGGCTGCCGAGAGCACGGTGGTGGTGACATGGAGCCGACTGAGCAGCTCATTGGTGTAGGGACCGAGGCAGACCCCTGTGCGGGGCGAGACGAATCCGCCCAGCAGAATCAGGTCGGTCCTCGATTCCGAGGCAAACAGGTTGGCGACCGGCAGGCTGTTGGTGACTACCTGCAGTGGCCGTCCAGTGAGCAGGCGGGCCACTTCGTAGGTGGTGGTGCCCCCGTCGAGCAGCACCGTTTGCTCGTCGCTGATGATCGCCGCCGCTTCCGCGGCAATCACCCGCTTGGCGTCCCAGTTGGCCGGCTGTTTCTCGTCAAATTCGGCGATTCGTGGCAGGCCGCCAGCGTAGAGGACCCCACCGTGGGTCCGGCGGGCGGTCCCTTGCTCCTCCAGGGCGTCCAGGTCGCGGCGAACGGTCGATTCAGAGACGCCGAGTTCCCGGACCAACTCATCAAGCGCGGCAAATCCGCGGAGGCGGATGATGTCGATCAGGCGACTGCGGCGTTCTCTTCCGGACACGGTGACTCTCCTGGTTGCACCGAGTATGGCTTGCTCGGGACTGAATGCAAGCAGAAAAGCATCATTTTCTATCCTGAAAAACTCATATTACGCTCGCAATCCACCTAAACAGGTCTCAATTAAGCCAAGTTTTGATCAGAATCAGTTGGAAACCAATAAAGGTGATAAATGGGGCGACGGGGTAATTTGAGAGAGATAAAGCTGCGACTGTTTCCGTTCGCATGTTGCTGAAACATGAAAGGTTTCTGGCATTCAGCCTCAGAGTGAGGCCTGACCGTGTTCTCTTTGCTGGCCCGTGAATAGCGCAGCAAAAAGCATCACGCCGGCAAAGCGTTTTGGCGGTGCGGAGGGGGGGTGGCAATTCGGAGTCAGGGGTCGTGTCCCCGGCTTCGAACGCTACTGCGGAGGTGCGGTCGCCGCCAGCGCCTCGACGTAGCGGTCCTTCACAGCCGTGAAGTTTCGCAGTGAGGCGAGGTGCAGATAGATCAGTTCCAACTCGTCCGTCTTGGCCAATTCGGCCAGAGCATCACCTGAGAGGGTGTGCAAGCGGGCCCGGGTTACGCCCTGAAAATCCCCGAGCAGAACCTTTTCACCTGATGGGGTGGCCACCTCGGCCTGTAGCGGTTCCAGCAAATTCAGGTCTTTCAACTTCTTGCAGAATCGCTGGCTGAATTCGAACTGTGCCTGATAGGCCTTGAGGAATTCGAGCACCCGCTGGGTGTAGTCGCTTGGGTTGCCGTCGTCATCAAAAAGTCGTTCCCCGCGGCCCTCGGTGTTGAAGCCGGGATGGGTTTCATCAATGCACAGGGTGAGTGTCTTTTTGTCGTCACTCGCCGAGAAAATGAAGGGGTAGCGTCTCAGGAATGAGGGAATGTATTTGGCCTGCCAATGGGCGTCTTTCAGGTAGAGGTTCTGCTCGGGCTTCACACCCAGAATTGCCGCCGGCATGATCTCCTCGCCCATTGCCACGAAGACAACAGCGTATTCGCTGGCAGCCTCGAAGATTTCGGCTGCCAGCAGCGGCACGGCATTCATCTCAGCGCTAAATCCATAGTCGTCCGCCGCATCGAAAGATGTGTTGCCATGCTGGGTGGAGGTGACGGGGACTGCGGTTTCGTAGATCAAAAGTTGCTTGGCCAT
>WTHB01000083.1 GCA_011523305.1 Planctomycetaceae bacterium
ATGTGGAGGCCAATGTCTACACGGGTGGCTTCGACGGAAACGGCCACACCTTCGGCCGGCATGAGTGGGTTGTGCCTGCGGACGCCCCCGCTGAACTCTTCTATCAGTCCGGTCTTGATGATCAGGTGTTCGGAAAGATCATCGTTGTCGACTGATCAGCGTGACTGCTAAATAACTGCCAAAAATACGGCATATACCTTGAGCGGCTGTCCGATATCAGCCGTCATTTACTTCAAGGAACATGCCATGAAAGCCCTTCTCAACGACCGAGCCTCGCAGCTTGCCAGGCTCACCATGATGATCAAGATCGGCCTCGAAACTGCTGAGGCTGCGATTCCCGGTATCAACGGCCAGCTTGCCGAGCTGGCCGAACTGGGCGTCACTAATTTCCAAATCGAAGGCCCTGCCGTCTACTGTCGACCTGCAGGACCTTCGAGTGATTTCGATGATTCAGTCGTCGTCTACCAGGCAGTCATCATCCAGCCCGGTGGCATCGGCAGTGTCCTCTGGGACGCCGCTGATTACGACGAGCACATTGCCCCACCGCAGGGCGATCCAGTTGATCTCTCTAGCCGGTTCATCAGCTACGCAAAGTGCCCGCCAATCGTGCGGTCACTGCTGGTGAACTCCACCGGGAAACTTCTGGATGGCCTGCTGAAAGACGTACGGCCACTCAGCTGATAACGGCATCGGCAACACCTATGTTCAACAGCCTGACCTAGCCGGTGCCTCGTCGCCGGTGATGTGTAGCAATGGTCGCAACAGACTGTCCTGCACGTCACCGGCTTTTTCACCCCCTCTTGAGAACTGATCCATGAAAAAAGAAATACCCTGCTCCAGAAACAAAATAAAAAACCACACAAACAAAAAATTAGTGCATCGCTCCAAAACGGCGGTCACCATCCCTGCCGAAGCCTCAGCCGACACAACGCAACTGCGTCATTTCCTGGCCGAAACCATCGCAAAACAGGTGTTTTCTGGGAAAGGCCAGCGGTGACCACCCGCCGGACCAAACACGTTCACCACTCTGCCGTGCACCCTTTCCGACAGCACGTTTTTGAGAATGAGACTGTTTTATTTTTTGTAAGAACAACTGTATCGAAAAAAACCATGCTGTTTTGTTTGGTGGCATGCACCTCAGTTGAGACAATGGTGGTTTCGCCCCATGCACGATGGATTGCAAAACGTCTCAAAGGAGGAGACATGGTTCAACACCCGACCACCCTTGTAGCACCCACCAAAGAAGAATTGGCCAGCAGTGAGTTCTGGGCTGCGCTCGAAGCCGACTCAAAGGCGATGTTCGACATGTGTGGCTTTGAGCAGACGCTGTATGGCGTCCCAATCGAAGAGATCATCTCAGCGGACTACGTCACCGATCTCAAACTGATTGTTCAGATGGTGCGGTGGTACATGATCGGGCTGGTCTCACCGCAAGAACTGGCGGTCTACCATCCAGTCGCATTGATGGAAGACCTGCGTTCCCGAATGAACCGGTCTCGCCTTCAATACCTCACTTCGCAGGCTATGGAACACACCACGGCCCGCATGATTGTCTGGTGGGAACAGAACACCATCACATCAGCATGGCGAACGATGAAGGCTCACGCTCAGATTGGACAGTGCCCGGCGGACATCACCGACGCCCTGGCTGATTTTCTGTGGCAATTCCGGGACATCATTGCCGCGTCAGCGGAAAGGAGTGATTCATGAAAAGCCGCCCGCTCAACCGTGGCCTTGCATATCTCCGCCGAAGTGACGATGGCCAGGAGGCCTCACTGAAACAACAGTTCGACTGGGCGAAAGCGAAGGCGAAAGACCTCGGTGTCCAATTCCGTGGCACCTATGCCGACGTCGAGAAGATGCAGCAGAATGGGCTGCACTGCCTGAACGACATTTTTCTTGACGATGCCATCAGCGGGGGCGACCTCACCCGCCCCGGCCTGCAGGCCTTTCTCAGCACCAGCGTCGACGACAAAACAGTCTCTCATGTCCTGGCATTCAAACGTGACCGCCTGGGACGACCGCAGGCTCTGCTTGAGATGATGACTATCGAGCAAAGGATCCTTACAAGCGGGGTGAGCATCGTCACCTCTGACCGGATCTACACTCCAGAGGACATGAAGGAAAATGAAATCACGTATCTCATCGGAGGCTTGGTTGAGTATCAGCAGCACGGCAAATTCTCACCGCTCCTCGGTGAACGCATTGTCCTCGTGCAGCGAGAAAACGCACGGCATGGCTTCAGTACCGGCGGCAGAGCCCCGTATGGCTTTGGCCGGGCACTCGTCGATGCCAACGACGTCCTTGTTCAGTGGCTCGAAGACGGCGAAACCATCCGGCGGCCGGGCCACCACGTGAGATTCCTTCCCAAAGACTTTGAGAAAATTGAAATCTGGTGCCAGATTCTTGATTGGCGTGCTGCCGGGGATGGCTGGAAACGAATCGCGGCAAGACTCAACCAGATGGGCATCCCGTCACCAGACCAGGGCAGGACCCGTCGTGATCAGGGCAAGGCCCATCTAGTCTCCGGAAAATGGAATCCAAACACCATTCGCGAGATGTGCACCAACCCAATCATCGTTGGGCTAAAGGAGTACGGAAAACGTTCTGAAGGCCGTTACCGCCGCTCAAGTGCAGACGGTCCGCGTGAACTTGAAGAGCACGACATGCGACCTGACGGCCAGCCGAAACTGATTGAGAATCCAGAAAAGGATAGGGTGCGTGCTGCAAGTGGCGGCAAGGTGCATTTTGATCAAGAACGCTGGAATGCCATCCAGCCCAAAAAGACAACGCTCACCGAAGGACGCAAAAAGGGAGGACGAAAGGCTACCAATCCAGACCGCTATCCATTGGCAACACGAGTCGTAGACCTGACCGAAGGCTGCGGCAGCGTGATGCACGGCACGCCATACGGCAAAAAACTCAAGTATGTCTGTGGCCGGTACTCCACCAGTGGCTACTCCGAATGTCATCACAACACCGTGGAGGTGCCGATGGTGACAGCCATGCTCATCAATGCACTGGTAGAAACCGTTGACAAGGCAGGAGGACGCGAGGCGATTCGGCAGCAACTGCTCCAGAAGGCCCGTAAAGAAGCCGCACAGATAGCCGTTGTCGAGGAGCCACCCGCTCGTGTGCACCTCCAAAAAACCCTAGCCACTCTCGACGAAGATATCGCCACTGCCGAAAGAAGAATGTCGACCGAGAAAAATGACGCTCGCTATGAAGCGATCGCCAAAACGTTCGATTGCCTCGTGGCTGAAAAAGAGGCTCTTTCGAAGCAGTTCACAGAACTTGCTGCGCCGGTAACGGCCACCCCTGCCCCTGCCACACCTGAGCAGCAAGTCGATGCCTTGATGGCGGTGCTGGATGATTTAGGCACACTCGCCACAAACCCCAATGCCAATCAACTGGTTCGCCAACTGGTTCTCCGGCTCGG
>WTHB01000019.1 GCA_011523305.1 Planctomycetaceae bacterium
GGGGTTTACCAAGCCAGGCCGGTCACCCGGCCTGCTGGTGAGCTCTTACCTCACCGTTTCACCCTTACCAACGGGCAAGCCCGCTGGCGGTCTGTTTTCTGTGGCACTTTCCCTGGCCTCACGGCCGGTGGGCGTTACCCACCATCGCACCCTGTGGAGCCCGGACTTTCCTCCCGCCGAGGCGTGGACGGCACGAAATTCGCACCGACGCATCGACCAGCGATCGCCCGGCCCACTCAGATTCCACGGCAATCGTCGCACGCCCCTTCTCCGCTGGCAAGCGGCGGCCGGGCGGGCCGGAATACCCTCCCGGCAATCCCGTTCGAGGCCTACCCGGGGGCTGTCGAGGAGGCACGTTGCTCAAATTTCCGGTAACAAGCGACACTTTCCCAATCTCGCTCGTTTCGGCAACGTATAGTTGACGGTGACGAGGAGTTTGCAGGCAATGAGGTTCCAACGCGACATGACCGCACGGACGGTAGAGACAGGTCCCGATGTACGGTGAGCTCCAGCCGCTTGGTGGCGGCGACCCAATTCCGCTTTTGAAGACAGAACTCCTGGTGGGCCGCCGGGAGTCTGCCGACATCGTTCTGCGGTTTCCCACGGTCTCGGGCAGCCACTGCGAACTCGCCGTTGAAGACGGTATCTGGATGGTCAAGGATCTCAACAGCAGCAATGGCACCAAGGTGAACGGGGTGCGGGTGACCGAGCACTTCATCAAGCCGGGTGACACCTTGTCGTTCGCCAAGCACGACTATGAGATGCTCTACGACCCAGCTGAGCTTGGGGCCACGGACGAGGCCAAGGGCAAACTCGCCGAGCCCGATGTGTTCAGCCGCAGTCTGCTGCAGGCCTCCGGGCTGGAATCACGACGGCGGCGGTAGAGCCCTCTGCGGGCCCTCGGTGGCAGTCGCGATGCCGAAGTGGCCAGACGCCGGGCCCAGCCGGCCCCATGGCTCCCAGTTGGCCAGTCCAGGTATGATAGGGGCATGCCTCAACCGCGTACGTCCCGGGTCGCCTTTCGCAAAAACCGCCACGCCAAGCGGCGGAAGACCGACATCACCCGCCAGTTCACCGCCGATGGTGAAGTGAGTGAGCAGCTTGCTGCGACGGAACGGATTTCTGGCAAGGGGGACCTGACCAGGAAGCGAACCGTCAAACTGCCAGCTGAACCTGACGGATCAGGTGGGGCTGGCGTTGCTGTTGATTGCTGGCGGGGCCAGGTGCTGCATGCCCACGGTGTTGAGAGTTTCGTGCAGGACGCGGCCGGCGAGGTTGTGCGGTGCACGATCCGCCGGGTGCTTCGTGACCTCGCGACCGACCAACGGCACCCTGTCTCGGCGGGTGATTGGGTGCAGGTGCAGGGGCGTGACGAAGAGGCCACCATCCAGTTTATTGAACCCCGGCGGAATGCCCTTAGCCGGGCCAGCCGGGGGCGTCGGCACACCATCGTGGCGAACGTCGATCAGGTCTTCATTGTCGGCAGCGCCGCCCAGCCAGACCTCAAGCCCGGATTGATCGACCGGATGCTCGTCGCGGCAGAGTCGGCCGGCATTCGGCCGGTTGTCTGCATCAACAAAATCGACCTCGTTGATCCAGCCGACCTGGTTCCGCTGGCAGGCGTGTATGCCCGCATGGGCTATCCAGTTGTTCTCTGTTCAACCACCACCGGCAGCGGGCTGGCCAGGCTGGCGGCAGAGTTGGCGGGCCGGGTCACCGCCGTGGTCGGCCAGAGTGGTGTCGGGAAGTCATCGCTGCTCAATCGCCTGGAACCGACACTCGCTCTGCCAGTGGCGGATGTCAGTCGCGAAAACGACAAGGGGCGGCACACGACAACCGCCGCGCGGCTGGTGCCGCACTCGTATGGGGGAAGTTTCGTTGATACGCCCGGGGTGCGGCAGTTTCAGCTGTGGGAGACCGTGCCGGCAGAGGTGCCGGCGGCGTTTCGTGATCTGCGGCCATTGGCCAACCACTGTCGCTTTCCGGACTGCACCCACTCGCATGAAGTCGATTGTGCAGTCAAGGATGCCGTGGCGGATGGGCTGCTCGATACCCGGCGCTGGGAGAGTTGCTGTCACCTGACTGCCGGGGCGGAGGACGACACCGCGTGAGTCTGTCGCAGCGTTCCACTGGGGTTGAAGCAGAGCCGACCGTGCTGGTGGGGGTCTACCTCAGCCCACCGGCCAATCCGACCGATCCCCTGGCCGAATTGTCGGGGCTGGCCACCACGGCCGGAGCCAATGTGGTTGCCGAACTGATTCAGCGGCGGCATGAACCTGACCAACGAACCTACCTCGGCCGGGGCAAACTGGCTGAACTGGTGGCGTTGGTTGAACACTACGACGCTGATGTTGTCATGTTCGACAACGACCTGTCGCCTGCTCAAACCCGCAACCTCGAACAGGAACTCGACTGCAAGGTGCTCGACCGGTCCGAAGTGATCCTCGACATTTTTGCTGCCCGTGCCCAAACCCATGAGGCACGGCTGGCGGTCGAACTGGCCCAGCTTGAGTATTCATTGCCCCGGCTGAAACGCATGTGGACGCACCTGTCACGGCTGAAGATGGGGATCGGTATGCGTGGTCCAGGTGAGAAGCAGTTAGAGGTTGACCGCCGGCTGGTTGAGAAACGGATTCATGACCTCAAACAGGAACTGTTGACCATTCATCGCCGCCGGGAGCGGCAGGTGGCTGCTCGCCATGAGCAGCGGACGGTCTCGCTGGTGGGCTACACCAATGCGGGGAAGAGCACGCTGCTCAATGCCCTTACCGGGGCAGGTGTGCTTGCGGAGGACAAGCTCTTCGCCACCCTCGACACCCGGACCCGGCGGTGGAAGCTGCCGAGCTGGGGGCCGGTGTTGATCAGCGATACGGTCGGCTTTATCCGAGACCTGCCGCACCATCTGATTGCCAGCTTCAAGGCGACCCTGGAAGAGACGCAGCAGGCCGACCTGCTACTCCATGTGGCTGATGCCTCGAGCCCGCTTGTCGAGCAGCAGATCGCTGCAGTCAACGGGGTGCTTGAGGAACTTGGCGTTGATATGAAAGACACCTTGCTGGTGCTCAATAAAATCGATGCCCTGCCTGATCGGGTCAGCCGCGAACGGGTGCAGTCACGGCATCCCCATGCCATTTGCATCTCGGCCCGCTCGGGCCAGGGCCTCGAGGAGTTGGCGGCTGCTGCCAGTGATGCACTCGGCCGGAACTTTCTCGATGTCGACATCGAAACAGACGCCGGCAATGGACGGCTGTTGGCGTGGCTGTCCGCCCATGGCGAGGTGCTCTCTCGTCAGTTTGCCGAGGATCGCATGACGATTCACTGCCGCGTGCCGGCAGCGATGCTCGGGCGGATCGACCCGGCCGAAGCGACGGTGCTGGAGCATCACCCTGGTGGCCCTCAGCCGACAGCGGCTGATTCGGCGTCACCCTCATCGCCCCTCCCGGAAGCCTCCTGACGTGTTCTGTCGTGTTTCCCGAAACCTGACCGGCCTGCGGGGCATCCTTACTGGTGCGTCTTCGGGGGTCGGCCGGGCGTTGGCTCGAGCCTTGGCAACGCGGGGTGCGCGGCTGTTGGTGACGGGCCGTCGCGAACAGCGGCTGACTGACCTTGTGGCGGAGTTTCCTGGGCAGTTGTCGATGGCTGCTGGCGATCTCACGCAGGCCGTCTTCAGGCAGCAACTCGTCGCGCAAGCGACGGCGACATACGGCGGGCTTGATCTTGTCCTGGCCGCGGCAGGCTCGGGGGCCGTTGGGCCGTTTGCTGAGTCGACGCCGGTGACGCTGCGGGAAATCTTCGAGATCGATTTTTTCGCTCCCGTCGAACTGGTGCGGCTGGCTCTGCCTGCTCTGCGAGAGGGACGGACGCCGGCTGCGGTTTTCGTGGGATCGATTCTGGGGGAACACGCCCTGCCGCTTCATGCGGAGTACTGTGCTGCGAAGGCTGCGCTGCACGGTTTTGTGCAGGCGGTGCGACCGGAACTGCGTGCCGAGGGCATCGGCCTGTTGCTGGCGATGCTTGGCCCCACTGAGTCGGAGTTCTGGGACAACCTGCTTGCGGGTGAGCGGGCGAGTTGGTCGCAGGGGCAGCCACTCAGTGCTGAGGCAACTGCTGCAGCGATCCTCCGAGCACTTGAGCAGGGCCGGAGCGTTGTGCAGCCGGGATGGCGGGCGCGATCCTTTACGACACTGGCTCGGCTTTGGCCCGGGCTGCTCGACAGGGCCATTACGCGGAAGGTTCGAGAGCCTCACCGATCGTGAGGAGTTCTTCAGCGTCGAGCCAGCGGTCGTTGGCAGTGAAGAGTGAGGCGATCGCGGCCCGATGGATTTTCATTTTTGTGCCCCCAACGCCGAGGGCACCGTAGCAGATCGCCTGGCCGCTGGCAGTGGCTTTGTCGGTTGGGCTGATTCCGGCGATGCCGGCTGGTGGCACGGCGTTGAGGTCGATGAAAACCCGGCAGGCATGAGCCTTAGAACGGTGTTCCCCGCTGAGGAGCTCCACGCCAGCGGCCCCGGCGGCGAGGATGAGGTCGGCGTCAGCGAGTGCCGTTTCGAGTTCGGCGGTGGTGGTGGCTGTCAGGGTTGCGTCGGGATGCCGAGTTTGAATGGTGGCAGCACAGGCGGCCGCCCGGGCTTCTGAACGCGACACAAGGGTGACCGCTACGCCCTTACCGGCCAGCAGACGGGCGGCACGCTGGCCGACGGGGCCGGTGGCTCCGAGGATGACTGTCTTGAGGCTGCGGGCTGCGGCAGGCTCATTGATGGGGAGGTGCCGGGCCCCGGCGATGACGGCGGCGGCGGCAGTGGTGTTGGCTCCGGCCGGGTCGACCATCACGCTGACGCGGACGGGACCGAAGAAGGTTTGCTGGACCGTCTGCGAGACGGTCTCAACCTGGGCCACGTCGGAGCCCCCCAGAAAGATCGCGGTTGAGGCGAGGTCGCCACCGCCTCGGGTGAACATGGCGCCGTGAGTGAGGGGCACGACTGTCTCTGGCGTGACCCCGGCATGCCGCAGCAGCACCTCGGTGCCAGCATCGACAGCCACGATGGCGTCGAACGGGCAGGGTTGGGTGTCGACGTCGAGTTGCAGCAGAATTTTTTTCATGCGGGCGTGCAGCAAACGGTGCGAAAGTTGGCCGGGGATATATTCGTAAGTCTACCCCCGAGTGTACGCGGCGTCGGCACCCATCGTGAAGCGTGTTCCCGCTCCGCACGCGACGGGTTTCTGTGACGGTGCCGTACCGCCACGTCGTTGTGGAACCCTGCTTCCACCCAAGCCCGAGGCGCGAGCCGAGGAAATGTGCGTTGGTGTCACCAAGCCTGGAGCGTTTTCCCTCAGCTCGCGCTTCGGGCTTTTGTGACGGTGCGGTACAGCCGCGTCGTTGTGGAACCATGCGCTCACCCAAGCCCGAGGCGTGAGCCGAGGGAATGTGCGTTGATATCACCAAGCCCAGAGCGTTTTCCCTCAGCTTGCGCTTCGGGCTTTTGTAGGGGAAGGGGTTCGTTTGCGCACGGCATGGCCATGGAGGGCGGTTTCACGATCAAAGCCGAGCAAGGATGCGAGGCGGTGAGGAGCACGAACGTTCGCTTCGTGCTCCTCGCCCACAGTGAAACCGGCCATGGAGGGCGGTTTCACGATCAAAGCCGAGCAAGGATGCGAGGCGGTGAGGAGCACGAACGTTCGCTTCGTGCTCCTCGCCCACAGTGAAACCGGCCATGGAGGGCGGTTTCACGATCAAACTAGAACCCGCGGAACGGATGGGCTGCGTCCTTGCCAGCCAGCATCTCGTCGGCGCTCGGCTTGCTGCCCATGGCGTTGGCAATGGCGTCAACCGTCGCCTTGTAGTTGTATTCGTAGATCTTCTTGTCGTCTTCCGCCAGCCAGTGGATGAACACACCGCAGACGATGACGAGGTCTTCCGTCTGATCCTTGGGGATCACGCCACTCTCGACGCTGTCAGCCACGGCCTTGGCAACGGCTGCCTGAGCCGGCCCAAACATCTGGACAGCCTGCTTTGCGCCCTTGATCGTGACCTTGGTCACCATCACGGTTGCCGGCTTGACGGCTAGGTTTGGGGTGAGCACGGCCAGAAGGTTCGAGTGTCCCTCGCTCTGACGGGCAAGGGCATTGGCGAAGGCGACGCCGACCGGGCCGTCTTTGCTGCCGATTAGCAGATCGATATGGGCCACTTCGTTTCCATCGCCGGCGAGAGCTTCACCAATAAACATCGACATGCGTGTATTCTCCTGAAATCAGTCTGAAAGGGTTGAACGAGCCTGCGGCAGAAACAAACTTTCCTGCCGGGCCAGAAGGTAGCCGATTCACTGGCATTCAGCAAACAAGAGAGACTGTTGGTGCTGCAGGCAGACGCCGTGGTTTCCTGCCCACCAGCTATTTGGGTGCGCCGTGTGTACAAATTTGCTTGTGATTGGTGCCAGTAGTCGAGCCTTTGCTGCGTCGGCAGCCCGCGGGGGTGTGTCGGTCATGGCAAGTGACCTGTTTGCTGACCGTGACCTCCACGCGGTCTGCTTGCAGACGCAGCGACTTGACACGAGCGACTATCCCGCCGGTTTTCTGCGGCTTGTGGCGGGCATGCCTGCTGCCCCGGTGGCGTACTGTGGTGGACTGGAAAATCATCCTGAGCTCATTCGGCAGCTTGCCGAGACTCGGCCCTTGGCCGGGAATGGGGCTGCTCAGGTGGCCTGCGTGCGAACTCCCGAACGTCTCGCCGACGTGGTGGGACGGGCAGGGTGTCGATTTCCCATGACGGTGCGGGATCCTGCTGGGCTGCCTGCCGATGGGTCGTTTCTCTGTAAGCCGCTGGCGAGCGCCGGCGGGCAGGGGGTGGTGCATTGGTATGGACAGTCCGCTCCCATGCGGAGCGGCGGCTGGTGTTGGCAGCGATGCATATCAGGGCAGTTGCTCTCGGTGAGTCTGGTGCTGGCGGCGGGCCGGGCCGACCTGCTGGGAATCTGTCGCCAGGTGACCGGGTATCGGGGAGTCACCGGGGGCCGGTTTCGGTTTCGTGGGGCGATTGAACTGCCGCCTGCTTGGGTGGCTCACCATTGCGGGCTTGTCGAGCGGCTGAAGGAACTCGGCGCCCTGCTTGCTTCGGAGGCGGGGCTGGTCGGCCTTGTCGGCATCGACTTTATACTGTCGCGAACCGGTCGCGATGAGATTCCCGTTGTGTTGGAGGTCAATCCGCGGCCGACCGCGTCGATGGAATTGATTGAGCGGCGTGTTGGATTGAGCCTGGCGGTTCGTCACCTGGCTGCCTGCGGGCTGCCCATTCCGGCTGCTCAGACGCTGCTGCCTGTGGCTACAGGCAGCACGTGGGCGAAAGAAATCGTGATTGCGCGGCAGGCAGGAACCATTCCCGCCACGTGGGATCAGCAGGTCGAGGCGGCTTTGGCCGAGAGTCGTACGGCTGCGGAGGGTGACTGGCCGTTGCTTGCTGATCGGCCCGTCGTCGGCACGCAGGTGAAGGCCGGTCAGCCCGTTGTCACGGTGTTTGCTGCAGCCCAGACGCCAGCGGAGGCGTTCCGCCGAGTTCGCTGCCGCGCCCAGAGGATTGCAGCCGCCGTGCCCAAAGTGTGCGGCCGGCCCGCAGTTGAGTCGTAGCAGTAGGAAAACCCTTGGCGTTTTCCTTTGTGCCCTCAGTGGAAAAAGGCCATGGAGGGCTTTTTCCACGTGAAGCTAGCCCTCGCCGCAGGGATGCGGCGCAAGGCACATAGGAAAACCCTTGGCGTTTTCCTGTGTGCCCTCAGTGGAAAAAGGCCATGGAGGGCTTTTTCCACGTGAAGTTAGCCCTCGCCGCAGGGATGCGGCGCAAGGCACACAAGGAAACCCTTGGCGTTTTCCTGTGTGCCCTCAGTGGAAAAAGGCCATGGAGGGCTTTTTCCACGTGAAGTTAGCCCGCCAGTCGGTGCTCCCGCTCGCCTTCGGAGGCGGTTGCCATGAACTGCATCATGTAGGCGTCTTCGGTGGTGTCCTGATAGAAGTCACGAAGCACGCTTGTGGCCCGAAAGCCAACGGAGCGGAAGAAGAGCTGGGCAGGAAGGTTCGTCTCGCGGACTTCCAGCACGATGCGGTTCCGGCGCTCAGGGCTGAGTTTGGCAATCAGTTTGGCCATCATGCCGGAGCCGATTCCGAGGCGTCGGTGGGATCGGGCGACAGCAAAGTTGAGGACGTGGACCTTGGTGCGATGCAGTTCGTAGAGCATGAATCCCACCACCGCACCACCCACTTCGGCCACCATGCC
Source organism: Planctomycetaceae bacterium (assembly GCA_011523305.1). GTDB lineage: Bacteria > Planctomycetota > Planctomycetia > Pirellulales > UBA1268 > UBA1268. The sequence goes on from WTHB01000019.1 coordinate 8,258, forward strand.
GATGCAGTTGCGTTGCCGCAGGCAGCGGGTGAAGTCGGTGTCGGCCCACGGAAACTCGAACGCTTCCTCTTCGATGCAGAGGATTTCCGCCATGTCGCGACGAATCATCCAGCGGATATGCAGTTGTTCAGGGGTTGGCAGGCGTGGGCCGCGGGTCGTCATCACGGGGCAAACTCCGGCAAAAACAGCAAAAAATACGCTTCAATGCCCGGCGGGAAGGCGGTCGCTGACGCGGCCAGATGTCTTCCCACCGGCTGGGGGCGGACGCTAGCAGGCTGATGGCGGGCATCCAAGAGGAGTCCCGAGGGCAAGTTGCCTTGACCGCTCCCCCAGGCACCCCCTAATTTCCCGCCCTCGCTGCGGCCGCGGTGCGCCCGGTCTCGGTAGCCCACAGCCTTCCCCCGCTGGATGTCCGCATGCTCCGATCATCACTCCGTTCGCGTTTGGTCAGGTTTCGGAACGTTCTTTTCGTTTCCCTTGGCTTGGGTGCTGTAAGCAGCCTGTGCGGGTGTGCCGGTCCCGCCATTCGAAGCCAGAGCCCTGAGCTTGAGGCACTCGCTGCTGTTGAGTCTGCCACACAACTGGTCGGTGACTATTGCTCGCCCTGGGGCTTGAGTCCGCAACGGATCGAACGACCTGCCTTGGTGACCGGTTTGGCCGACACCGGGAGTGATCCGCCGCCTGACCCCCGCCGGCAGATGTTGCTGGAAGACATGCAAGCCAGGGGCGTGGTCGACCCCAATCGCCTGCTCTCCTCGCGGTCGACGGCGCTTGCTTGGGTTACCGGAAGTTTGCATCCCGGCATTCAAAAGGGAGACCGGTTTGATGTGCTTGTTGAGGTTCCGTCCAATCACGACACCACGAGTCTGGCAGGTGGTTGGTTGATGGAAACACGTTTGGTCGAAATGGCTGTGCTCGGCAATCGCATTCGCGATGGGCACACGCTGGGCATTGCTGAAGGATCACTGTTGGTCGATCCAGTTTCCAGCGGCACGGCTGACTCGGTGGCGACGCTCCGGGGGCGGGTGCCCGGCGGTGGCGTCGCCCTGACGTCGCGACCCATCGGGCTCTCGATTAACCCCGAGCATCGCTCGATCGGTCTGTCAAAGCGTGTGGGCGACTGCATCAACCGCCGCTTTCACGCCATCATTCGCGGCGTGAAACGGGGGGTGGCCACGCCAAAAACAGACCGGTTCATTGAGTTGGAGATTCCCGCTGTCTATCGCAACAACCTTGGTCGCTATGTCAGCGTGGTGCGGTCGCTCGCAGTCGCTGAGCCAAGTGGCAACCGACATGCGCGACTGGAACTGCTTGCCCGGCAGCTCGAAGACCCGGTGACAGCTCCCCGAGCGGCACTGCGGTTGGAGGCGATAGGAAAGGAAGCGATTAGCACCCTGCGGGATGGGCTTGAGTCGAAAGATGCCGAGGTCCGGTTTGTCTCTGCTGAGGCCCTGGCCTACCTCGGCGAGTCCCTGGCGGCTAGCACGCTGGCCGAGGCGGCCCGCGATTTACGGAGCGCTCGGCCGAAGGCGTTGGCGGCGCTGGCTATTGTCGACGATGCCAACGGCATCGATGCTCTTCGCTCCCTGCTGGGAAGTAGGAGTGCCGAGACGCGTTACGGTGCATTTCGGGGGCTGGCAATGATCGATTCGCGGCTTCCAGATATCCGAGGGGAGTCGCTGGATGAGGTCTGTCAATTGCATGTGCTCGACGTTTCGGGAGATCCGTTGATTCATGCCACTCGTGCCGCCCGATCAGAAATAGTCCTGTTTGGCACGGCCCACCCGGTTGAAGACGGGCTGCGTGTCGAGGCGGGGCCGGCGATCGTTGTGGTGGTGGATGGTGACGAGGCAACGATCAGTTGCTTCCGGCCGGATGAACCTGACCAGCAGACGACGGTGCGGCCACAAGTTGAGCCAATTCTCCGCGCGATTGTTGAGTTCGGCGGCGGCTATCCCGACCTGGTTCAGTTTTTGCAGCAGGCGACGTCCCAACGCAAACTCGACAGCCGGTTGGCCTTTGATGCGATTCCCACCGAGTTCGACGGGCGACTGAGCGTTCATGAAGAGGTTGCCGACCGCGAACGTGAAATTGCCCCTGATGACGAGGCCGACGCCGAGGATCTGCCTGGCGACGGCACTGATGGGCTCTGGCCCTCGCTGTTTGATACCGCCCGGCTGGAATCCGGTTCATGATCACGCTGAAGGCCCTCGAACTGTTCGGCTTCAAGAGCTTCGCCGATCGGACGAGGTTCGAGTTTCCGGCTGGCATCACCGTGGTTGTCGGGCCGAACGGGTCGGGCAAATCAAATGTGGTCGATGCCATCAAGTGGGTCCTCGGTGAGCAGTCGGTCCGCAGTCTGCGGGCGAAAGAGTCGACCGATGTGATTTTTGCTGGCTCGACGTCCCGGAAGCCACTGAATGCCGCCGAAGTGTCGCTGGTCTTTGACAACAGTTCGCGGGAATTGCCGGTTGAGTCAGACGAGGTGCGAATCACCCGGCGGGTCTACCGCAGCGGGGAGAGCGAATATCTCGTCAATGATGGCATCGGCCGGCTGCGGGATATTCGGGAGATTCTCAGCGGCACCGGTGCTGCCACCGATTCCTATAGCGTCATTGAACAGGGGCGGGTTGATGCCCTGCTGGTCGCTTCAGGCCGAGAACGCCGGGCTGTCTTTGAAGAGGCGGCAGGCATCACCAAGTTTCGTTCGCGGCGGGCTGAGGCGCTGCGGCGGCTGGATCGGACCGAGCAGAATCGGCAGCGATTGGCTGACATCGTTGGTGAAGTTTCATCTCGACTCGATACGGTGAAGGCACAGGCCTCGCGGGCCCGCCGCTGGCGGCGAATGACTGACAGGCTGCAGGCGTTCCGCTTCACAGCGGCAGCTTCGGATCTGGTCGAGGTGACGGCGACCCTGGAGCAGTTGGCGGCAACAGAGACTGAGTCTGCCAGCCGGATGGCAGCAGCCGAAGCGGAGCAGGCCTCTGCTGGCGAGCAGTTGGAGGCACTGGGTCGGGACGAGCAGCAGATTGAGCCAGACCTGGCGGCCGCTCGTCATCAGTTGACGCTTGGCCGCGAGCGAACGGCGGCGGCTGAGGCCCGGTGCGATTCGCTGCGGGGACGTCGGTCCGACATTGAGGCGGAGGCAGCAGCGGCCACGGCAGCAGTGGCCACCGGTCGGCAACAGGTGCAGGCAGCCGGGGAGGCCCTGGCTGCGACGCAGCAAGAGCAGGCAGCGGCGCTTGCGGAAGCTGAACAACTCACCGCCGAGCTGGCCCGGCACGAACAGGCTGCGGCTGGCACCCGGCACGACGCTGCGTCGGCGGAACGGGAGCTGTCCGAGCTTCGCCGTCAGCACGACCGCCAGGGAATCGATCACCGGCAGGCAGAGGAGACAGCAAAGCGGCAGCAGGCTTTGGCTGAGGCCGCTCTGGGGGCGGTTGAATCCTGCCGGGACGAGTTGGAGGGAGCCTGGGCTTCCGTCCGGCAGGTGGAGGAACAGATTGCCTCGGCGGAAGGCACGCTGGCAGCGCTTGAGCGACGGGGGCAGGATCTGACTGCCCGCCACGAACAGCTTGACGGCACCCAGCGGCAACTCGCCGCTGAGGTAGAGCAGGCCTGGCAGGCATTGACCGACCACAAGGCCCGGCTTGAGGCGAACCGGGATCGCCAGACATTTCTGCAGGATCTCATCACCCGCCACGAAGGGCTATCCGAGGCAACCCGCACCCTGCTCGATCAGGCTTCTGCCGAGATCCCGGGGCTGCTGGGCCTGCCGGCTGATCTCATTCTGGCGGATGGCGTGTGGGCAGGGCTTGTTGACATCGCCATCGGGGTGCTCGGTGAGCGGCTGGTGGTCGATGGCCTGAACGGCATGCTCGACTGGCATGATGCTTGGTCAACCTCGGCACTGGCCGCTCGCGTGCAGGCCGCCGGAGGCCGAGTTGGGTTTGTGGCGGTCGATGCGTTGGCTGAGCCGCCGGCCTGTGAGCTCACAGGGCAAGGGGTGATCGGCCGGCTGGATCGGTTGATTGCTGGTGAGCAGGTGGGGGCTGAGTGTGTTGGTCCGACCCTGCCGGTGGGGCTGACGCCTGACGCTCAGTCGCTCGCTGACGCAGCGGCGTCTGAGGCTGGTGAGCATGTGCCTGAAACCGTGACCGAGGCAGCAGACGATCCCTCGGTCCAGTTCCGGCGGTGCCTGTTGGGCCGGGTTTGGATTGTCGATACGTTGGCGACGGCTCGACGGCGGCTGGCCGAGGTGCCAGCCAGCGTTCTCCTGCTGACGCAGGACGGCAGTTGGCTGTCGGGTGACGGTGGCTTTGAAATCGGCTCGCCGGGTATGGGGGCGGGCCTGGTTGCTCGGCACAGCGAACTACGTGCGGTCGCAGGCCGCGAGCCAGCTCTTGTGGATGCCGTGGCTGCGGCAACGCAGCAGGTTCAGAGCCGACAACGACACCTTGAAGACTGCCGGGAAGAGCAAAAACGGCTGGTTGCTCGTCAGCAAGATCTCGCTGGCACAGTTGCCAGCAGTCGAAGCGAGCGGGATCGTTATCAGCGTGAGCAGGCGGCCGGTCGCAAGCAGATTGAAGTCCGGCAGCAGCGGCTGCACGAGGCTGAGGCTGCTGCGGTGGCTGCGGCCGATACCGTTCGGTCTGCAACGGCGACGTGCGGTGCTTGCGAGGCCGCCCGGGCGGCGACGGGCAAACGCATTGATGAGGTGGAGGCCAGCCTCGCGGCGATCGACCGTTCTCGTGAACAAGTGCTGGAAGATGTCGAACGGCTTCGCCGTGACCATGCCGCCTGTCGTGAGCGGGCGGCAGCCCTCGAGGCGACACGGGCGGCCCGCCTCAATGAACAACAGGCCCGGCAGGAGGAGTTGGCTGCGGCCCAGGCAAGAAGCACGGCAATTGGCCAGCGTCTGGCAACGGTTGATCTGGACCGGCTGGCGGCGGGAGATCAGTTTGCCGAAGCCTGTCTCGCAGCAGAACAGGCCTCGCGGCAGCTTGCCACACTTGATAGTCGCCTGGCAGAAGTCACCGCAGCGAAACGTGAGGCTACCAGCACAATCGAGGCCTCTCGCACCATTGTGCAGGAGTGTGGGGCAACGGCCCATGCGACGGAACTCAAGCGGGAGGCTACTCTTCACCAGCGGACCCGGGTCCTTGAGCGTCTGCAGGACGACTATGGCATTGACCCAGCCGCTGAACTGCCCGCGGCTGCCACTACGGACTTCGAAGGCGAGCCGATTGAGGTGCCCGCCGACCGCCAGGAGCTCGATGCCGCCATTGAGGAACTCCGCCGCAAGCTGGGGTCGATCGGGTCGGTCAATCTTGAAGCCTTGGCAGAGTCGGAGGCGCTCGCGACGCGGCTGGCCGAACTGGAGGGGCAACTGGCTGACGTGACGGCAGCCAAGCAATCCGTCGAGCAACTGATTGAACGCATCGACGACGAGAGTCGGCGGCTGCTCGGTGAAACAATTGAACGGGTTCGGGTCGAATTCCGGGAACTCTTCGAACGGCTGTTCGGTGGCGGGCAGGCCGACATCGTGCTCGACCCCGACATGGACGTGCTGGAGACCACCGTTGAAATTGTGGCTCGCCCTCCCGGCAAAGAACCCCGGAATATCACGCTGCTCTCAGGTGGTGAAAAAACGATGACCTGTGTCGCCTTGCTGCTGGCGATCTTCCGCTCACGGCCCAGTCCGTTCTGCGTGCTCGATGAGGTCGATGCCGCCCTCGACGAGGCCAACGTCGATCGCTTTGTCGGCGTGCTGCGAGACTTTCTGTCGTCCACCCAATTTATCGTGGTCACACACTCCAAGAAGACCATGGCCACCGCCACCACGCTGTACGGCGTGACGATGGAAGAGTCAGGGGTTTCCAAGCGGGTTGCGGTGAAATTCGAGGCAACTGCCTCGTCGGCACAGACGAAAGCAGCCTAATTCGTGGTGCCACCACACTCTTCCGAAAGAACGGCTCAAGTCTCACGACATGATTTTTCGATCTAGCCTCTTGGACGGTCATGTCACTGGAGTGTCCACCTTCGGGAATGGCACTCACGCGGCATGAAGCAGGGGGGGATCCTGCGGGTCCTGGCAAGCACAGCCTCGGTGGCCACATGGTGATCGAAGGCGGTGGAATGGTTGCCTTCTCTCGGCCCCCCTCGTTTTTACCGACCCATCGGCTGAAGGCGACGCGGCCTTCCCGGTGCATTGAACCGCGTCAGGGGGGGCCGTGTTTCGACACTCATTGCGAGTGCGGGCTGGCCATGAATACGTCCGGACACGAAGATCACATGGAGTCCAAGTAATGAAGGTTTTTACGACAGGTCAGGTTGCGAAGATCTGTAAGGTTGCCCCGCGAACCGTCAGCAAATGGTTTGATTCGGGTCGGCTTAAGGGCTACCGCATTCCCGGTTCGCAGGACCGCCGCATTCCGCGGGAATATCTCATCAAGTTTCTCAAAGAGCACGGTATGCCTCTGGGTGACCTTGAGGACGAGGCCATGGCCAAGGTCCTCTTGGTTGGGCAGGACCAGCTGCTCATCGAGAATCTCAAGCGGCATCTGCCGGTTGAAAAGTCGTTCAAGATCGAAGTTGCCGCAAGCGGCTTCGAGGCTGGCATTCAGGCCGAAAGTTTTCATCCGGACTGCATCGTCGTCGATTATGCAATCGGTCGGATTGATGCCCAGCAGATCTGCCAGAACCTCCGCCGGAATTCTGAGTATGCCGACACGATCGTCATTGCCCTGCTGCCCGACGATGGGTCGCAGATCACTGTCGATCGGGCTCATGTCAATGAAAGTTTCAAGAAGCCCTTTGACGTTGCCCTGCTGGCCGAACGGCTCCGGACGCTGATCGGTTCCCGCAAGGAACTCGTCTGAGCGAGTTTTCTGCAGCGACTCCATGCCGGGGGGCGGTGTGTCAGGAAGACACGCCGCCCCCTGTGCGTTTAGCGGGTGCGGATTTTGCCGTGGGTGGGCTATGCTGCTGGCATGGTAGAAGCACTCCACCCCATCCAGATGATCGATGTTGGCAATAAGCCGGTGACCCCGCGAACGGCCCGCGCCAGTGGTCGGATCAGCATGTCGTCAGCCACCTTGGCCGCCATTCGCGGAGGCGACCTTGCCAAGGGAGATCCCATGGCGACGGCTCGGCTCGCCGGTATCATGGCAGCCAAACGCACGGCTGACATTATTCCCCTCTGCCATCCGCTTCCGCTCGATGGTGTCGATGTCGAACTTGGGCTAATCGAGGCGACTGAGGGTGTTGCTGCTGCCGTGACGATTGCGGCACGGGTGCGGACCACGGCCCGCACGGGCGTGGAGATGGAGGCTCTGGCCGCGGTAACAGCAGCCGCGTTGACGATCTACGACATGACCAAGGCGATCGATCGAACGCTGGTCATCAGTGACATAAAGCTTGACGAGAAAACCGGTGGGAGTCGGGGTGACTATTGCCGGTCGGCGTCTTCAGCGAAGCCGGCTGGCTGAGTCGGGCTTCCGGGTGTCCCGAGTTGCCGGGCCTCGGCCAGAATCGGCTCAAGCTCATCGACGAAATCACGGACGTCCTTGAATTCGCGGTAGACACTCGCGAACCGGACATAGGCGATCTGGTCGACCGCCTTGAGTAGTTCCATGAGCCTGGTGCCGAGCACACCACTCGGCACTTCCGTCTCGTAGGCCCCGTAAAGTTCGGTCTCGAGTGTCGAGATGATGCTGTCGATGTCTTCTTCGGTGATGGGGCGCTTCCAGCAGGCTTTGGCGAGCCCGCGCTTGATCTTGTCCCGGTCGAAGGGCTCCCGCTCGCCGTCTTTCTTCATGACGGACAAAAATTGTCGCTCAACACGCTCGTAGGTCGTGAAGCGGCGGCGGCAGTCGAGGCACTCGCGGCGGCGGCGAATGCTGGCCCCGTCTTCACCGGCCCGCGAGTCAATCACGCGATCGTTGTCGACGCGGCAGAAAGGACAACGCATGGTTATTCCTGCGGGTGGGGCTGAAGGTCAGGGGGGGCTTCAG
>WTHB01000171.1 GCA_011523305.1 Planctomycetaceae bacterium
GGGTACTCCAGGGGTCGGCAGCGAAACGGGAGGAAACTCGGCGGCTGAAATCGTCGACAGACGGCCTGCCGCCGATGACACGTAACCAATATCGGAACGATCCTTATCGTATCGCGTCAAGCCGCTTTGGGCGAGATCGACTCGCCGGCGTGGCCGGGACGGCAAACAGACACTGAAGCGAGTGAGGAGCAAGCTCAATCGGCTGATCGACCGCAATAACGGGTGCTGTTACCGGTTCAACGATGTCAGCAGGCGGGAGGGCGGCGGTATCTAAGAGTCGCTTCCAGGTCAGACCGCGGATCGCGTCGGGCTGTGGGAACTGAAAGGTCCGCGGGTCAGAGCCGGCGTGACTGAAAATGAGCACATGGCAGGGCTCGCCGGCCACGCCCCCGGCAGATGGATCAGCCGGTTCCCGCAAGTGAGCGGGGTCAGGTGCCCCAAAGAAGCAGGCAAGGCTCGCGTCGGCCGCGTACCAGTCGACATGGGTGCCCTCCGGAGAGAACCACTCAACGTCGGGTAGGACTCCCGTGTTGCAGTTGCCACCATGCAGAAAGCTGGTTCGCCGGAGGGTGGGGTTGCCCAGACGAAACCCAATCAGAGTCTGCACAAATCGCTGAAGGTCGGTGTTCTGCTCGACCAACGACCAGTCAAACCACGACACGGTGTTGTCCTGGCAATAGGCGTTGTTATTGCCTTGCTGCGTGCGGCGGCACTCATCGCCGGCAACGAGCATCGGCACGCCCTGGCTGAGCAGAAGCGTCGACAGCATGTTGCGGATTTGACGTGATCGCAGGGCTTCAATCTCAGGGCGGTCCGTGGGACCCTCTTCCCCATAGTTGTCTGAAAAGTTGTTGTTGTCGCCGTCGCGGTTGTCCTCGCCATTGGCCTGGTTGTGCTTCTCGCGATAACTGACCAGGTCATTCAACGTGAAGCCGTCATGCGACGTGATAAAGTTGATGCTGTGGTACGGCTGCCGCTCGTCTTCGCCGTAGAGGTCACTCGAGCCGGCAATTCGTGTGGCGAGGTGCCCAGTTTGCCCGTAGTCACCACGCCAGTATCGCCGCACGTCATCCCGGTAGGGGCCATTCCATTCCGCCCAGCGGAGGCTGGCAAACGAGCCGACCTGATAGGCGCCGGCGGCGTCCCAGGCTTCGGCAATGATTTTGGTGTCAGCCAGCATCGGGTCTTCGGTGATGACTTCGACGATCGGTGGGTTGGCGATAATGTGCCCGTCGCGATCTCGTGAGAGAATGCTGGCCAGATCAAACCGGAAGCCATCAATGTGATAGTTGTGCACCCAGTGCCGCAGGCAGAGGAAAATCAATTCCCGGACAATCGGGTGATTGCCGTTGACCGTGTTACCGCACCCGGAAAAGTTGTGATAGCTCCCGCCGCCCTCGCCAAGCATGTAATAGACGCGGTTTTCCAGGCCCTTGAATGAGAAGGTTGGCCCGTGCTCGTTGCCCTCGGCCGTGTGGTTGAAGACCACGTCGAGGATGACCTCGATGCCGGCGGCGTGCAGTGCCCGGACCATCTCTTTGAACTCACGAACCTGGGAGCCCGGCTCAGAGCCACTGGCGTAGCCGCGATGCGGTGCGAAGAAGGCCATTGGGTCGTAGCCCCAATAGTTCCCCCGGGCCGGTTCTGTGCCGCCAAAGCCAGCAGTCGGAAACTCGTGGACTGGCATCAGTTCCACCGCCGTAACCCCGAGAGATCTCAAGTAGGGGATCTTCTCAATCACGCCGAGATAGGTGCCGGGCTGCTCGACGCCACTCGATGGGCTTCGGGTAAAGCCCCGCACATGCATCTCATAAATCACGGTGTCGGCCAGGCCCCGGCGAAGGTGGCGGTCACCCTGCCAGTCGAAAGCGTCGTCAATCACGACATTTTTTGGCGGTCGGAGAATGCCATCGGTGGCGGGCAGGAATTCGCCGGCAAGCGCTTTGGCATAGGGGTCGATTAGTCGGGCCGTGCCATCGAACCGCTGGCCACGGGCAGGGTCAAAGGGGCCGTCAGCCTGAAAATGGTAAAGCTGGCCATGGCCGATTCCGGGTACGAACACACTCCAGATGTCGCCCCAGCGGTCTCGCTCCGGGTCGAGCGGAATCACCTCGCTCGGCTCGCGGTCATTCACCTTGTCGTAGAGCAGCACCCGCATCGCGGTTGCTGAACGGCTGTAGACGACAAACTGCACGCCGCCAACGCCGCCGGGGCCGTTTGGCTCGAGAATGGCACCGTACGGCAGCGGGAAATTGAACTGGAGCGGCGGCAGTGCCGGGCGCGTCGGACGAGCAGGGCGTTTTGGGGGCATTCCGGAATGATACACTGCTGGCTTGCCGGACCAGGTCATCCGCCCGGGGGTTTTCCCAATTCCGCCTCGCTAGGGGAGCACCATGCAACAACTGCTCAATCGATTGCTGTCAGCTTGGCAGCGGACTTTTCATTTTCTTACCACGACGCCGCAGGGCCGCTGGGTCGCCGCCGGCCTCGTCGTGCTCATCATCGCGGCAATTGCCCGCAGGTTTGTGCTGCGAGTTTTCCGTCGTCCGCAAGAGGTGACGCTGGTTGATCCGCTCCGCGTGGTGGACCTCGGCACACAGCCGCTGGCCCCAGAGGGCCGGGATGGCCTCAAGGTTCGCAATCTGCCGGCTCGGCTTGGTGTCGTGGCGATTGCTCCGTTAGGACGGGTTTCCCTGCCGCTCGATGGTGAAATTCCTGCCCTGCTTGATGGACTGGTGCCGGGCTTGGGGAAATTCTTTGATCTCGACAAGCCGCTTGTGCGGCATTGGCCAAACCAGGTTAGCGTGGGAGGGTTTGCCAATAACCTTGCCCTACATCTACAAGTCCCGGGCAAGGACCTTGGAGAGACGCCCTGGTGTCTCGTGGCCGGGAAAACCAAGTGGGCGGACGGCTTGTTGCTCGTGACGCTCGGGCTTGCGGCGAACCGTCCGAATCGGCTCGGGGTCGTGCGGCTGGAGGATGAGACCGATTGGATGCAGGCGCTGCAGATCGCGGCGGCCACTGAATCCTGACCTGACCGTGTTGGGCCAAGCAGGATTGTGTCGGCACGGCCTGCTGCCCGGGCTTTGCTGGCGAGGGTTGCAGCGGCCGGAGGGCAGGTGAAGATAACGCTGTGAGCGGAGCCACCTATTCCAGTGCCGGCGTCGATTTAGCCCTCTACGAACAGTCGATGGCCCGGCTCCCTACGCATATGCGGCGAACGCAGTGTCCGCGGGTAATGAGTCAGGAGGGCGGCTTTGCGGCCATCTTCCAGCTTCAACTGCAGGGCCTGTTTTCCAAAAAATATGACGACCCGCTGCTGGTTTCGTGCACGGATGGCGTGGGGACCAAGCTCAATGTGGCGGTTGCAGCTGACGTGGATCACACCGTGGGGAT
>WTHB01000063.1 GCA_011523305.1 Planctomycetaceae bacterium
GGGGGCATTTTGTCAGCACAGATCTGATCCACTGGGATGAAAGGCCGATCGCCCTGTTCCAGAAGACGCGCCGTGACATGATGTTCTCCGGCGGCGGGTTTGTGGACTTCAACAACTCGGCGGGGGTGGGGAAGGACACGCTTTTCGTCGCCTTCACCAGCACTGGACGCGGCGAGTGTCTTGCCTACACCAAAGACGGCGGGCTGACCTTCACCGAACTGCCTGAAAATCCGGTGATCAAGCACCGCGGGCGTGACCCAAAAGTCATCTGGTATGAGCCGGAGAAGAAGTGGGTGTTGGTGGTCTTCAATAACGAGCCATGCGCCGAAACAGAAGCAACGCCGTCCCGAGGCCCGGAAATCCACAAACATGCCAATATGGCCTTCTACGAGTCAAAAGACTTGCGCCAGTGGAACCGTACCGGTGCTTTTACTGATCCTGACAGAAGAGCGGTTTTCGAGTGTCCCGAGTTGTTCGAGTTGCCTGTTGAAGGTAAGCCCGATGAGTCGCGCTGGATTCTTTACGGGGCTCAGAACCGCTACTTCATCGGTCACTTCAATGGCAGGACCTTTCTCAAAGAGTCGGGCCCACACGGCGGAAGCCGTGGTTCACTCTATGCCGCGCAAACCTTCAGCGACACACCGGACGGACGTCGCATCCAGATCGGCTGGATTCGGACGCGTCCCGCCGACAAATACCCCAATCAACTTGTGAGCCAGAGTTTCAGTCTTCCGCAGCAGTTCACACTGCGCACGACGAAAAACGGACTGCGCGTCTTCATAGAGCCGGTCAAGGAAGTCGAAAGCTTGCGCGGCGAGCTACTCAGCGACAGCCCTGACGGGTTGAAGGCCTGCGAAGGCGGGCTTTGCGAAGTGCTCATCGAATTCAAAGAGGTCGGTAAGCACGAACTGATCCTCGATGGGATCAAGTTTTCTTTTGAAGGAAAGAAGGCCCGCATCTTCGTCGACCGAACCCTTTGTGAAGGCTACATCGATGGTGGTGCCGAATACCTCGCGACGAATCGTGCCTCGGCGAATTTTGGCCATTCGGAATCGGCAGTGATCAACAACAGCCAGGTCGCTTCGCTAAAGGTCTATCGCATGAAATCGATCTGGAAGAAGAACTAATCCCGCTCAACCACGTTTATGAAGTCCGAAACTATGAAATCCAATACATCCGCCATGAGATCATTCATCGTTTCAATCGTTCTCCTGCTCTGCCTTTCGAGTCACGCGGTGGCCGAGGTCCGGCTGCCGCGACTCTTCGGCGACCACATGATCCTGCAGCAGGAGACCGCAAATGCCGTCTGGGGATGGGCGGTGCCCGGGGAAGCCATCACGGTGAACGCCAGCTGGGGCGCATCGGCGGACGCCGTCGCCGATGACGCGGGCAAGTGGATGCTGTTCCTGGATACTCCCGGGCATGGCGTCGGCCACCAGCTCACGATAAGCGGGGAAAACGAGATTCGGATCGCGGATGTCGCTATCGGCGAGGTCTGGCTGTGCGCTGGACAGTCAAACATGGGTTGGTCTGTTGGAAATTCATTTGAATCAGAAAAGGAAGCGTCGGTTAACCTTCCAAATTTCCGGATCTTTAAGTCACAGCGGGAGCATTGGCATGAGCCACTCTTGGAATCCCGTGATCGTCTTCAGCAATGGAAACCTTGCACTCAGCAATCTGCTTTCGAAACATCAGCTGTCTCCTACTGGTTCGGAAAGACGCTTCACCAGAAGCTCGGCGTGCCAGTCGGCATCATCGTGCAAGCGTATGCAGGGACTCCGATTGAGGGATGGATGCCATGGGAAATCCAACAAGACGACCCTCGTGCGATAGAGCATCGGGCAGCAATTGATCGAACAGCACAACGAAGCGCAGAAAGAGGTGAAACAGTCCACAAGGCAATCGCATTCTTTGAGCAGGAAATGAATCAGTACAACCGAAAGATCGCGGCTGGGGAAACGATGAAAAACTCATTTCGTGTGCTACAGCCTCCAATTATCACAAAGCCGGCATCACTCGGCCACCAGTACCCTGCTCATATTTTCAATGCAATGATTCATCCTATTCGACCGTATGGGATCAGAGGAATGATCTGGTACCAAGGAGAACGGAACTCAAAAAATGTGCCTCAGGCAGCGCACTACCAGGAGCAGCTTCCAAAACTTATTGAGTACTACAGATCGTCCTGGAACAGCCTTTCAAATGGAAATGTTTCCGCTCACTTCCCCTTTCAGTGCACGCAGTTACCAAGCTGGAACCCCGCACAGGTGCAGCCGGTGGAAGGACTCGAAGCCCCTTGGGCCGTTAGCCGCGAGTCTATGCGGCTTGTGTCATCTAAAATCCAGAACGTCGGGCTTGTAACCACAATTGATACCGGTGATGCTATCGAGCTTCACCCAAAGAATAAGAAGCCAATAGGCCTTCGACATGCGCTGCTTGCGCTAAACAAAACTTACGGAAAAGAAATTGTTGGACAGGGGCCTGAATACGCCGGGCATCACCTCCCTGGCAATGGCACCGTCGTAATCGAATTCAGCTCGCGAGGATCAGGCCTCAGAGCAACTCGTCAATCAGAGCCATTAAGTGCTTTTGCCGTTGCTGGTCAAAACAAGGAGTGGTTTTGGGCAAATGCTGTCCTCGACGGTGAATCGGTAGTAGTTTCTTCTGAGCACGTGGCAAAGCCAGTTGCCGTTCGGTATGCATGGGCAATGAATCCCTCCCAGCAAAATTTGCTCTACAACCAAGAAGGATTACCCGCGTCGCCATTTCGGACAGATTCCTGGCCTCTGTGGGAGCCAGGCGACAGTGTTCCCGAGGTAAATAAACCAAAAAAACCGAATGGGTATCAGCCTCTTGACTGGGATCGGCCCGACATGCCACAAGCAAGTATTGAGTGACAAAGCTGTTTGCCGAAAACCTTTTGAAATGATTAACCGTGTATCTGCAAGAAGGCATGTGTGACTCTGCTAAATCAGCATAAGCGGACTCCCTATGACATCTAACCGAATGAACACAAAGTTGCACACGGCGTAGATCTCACGCCATCTATTTTGGGTAGTGATGCTCACCGTTCTTTGCGGCTTCATAGACCTCACGTGTATCCATTGCTGCTCCAGGGTCTCCTTGCGATTGCATCCACGCATGCAGGGCCGCTCCGAGCCTTTTCAATGTTTTCTGGTGCTGTGGCCGCTCGACAAGATTTTCCATCTCATATGGATCTGAAACAGAGTCATAAAGAGCCACTGCTGGACGATTTTGAAACCTACTAAGCAAGTGATATGTCCGATCATCTTGCCAGCAATCTCTGACCCACGATGACCAGTATTTCCTCTCAATTTGATCTTTTGCCACCATTCCCATGAGATGCTTTTCCACATAGACGTCTCCTGGCTTTAGGTTAAGCACCATTCTGTATGTGCCATCACTAATCGAACGGATCGGATACGGGGGGCCCTCTGGGCAATTATTATGAAGGCCGTAAGCGAATGATCGCTCAGACGGTTCATTCCGAAGTAAGGTCGGCAGAAAGCTAATTCCATCGCACTTCTGCGCAACGCTGGACCGACTTTCCCCATTGACATCAAGTAGCGTCGGAACAACATCGGCGTACTGAACGAGAGCAGAGGTTCTGCCGGGTGCAATGTTACCAGGCCACGATGCAACCAAAGCCGTGTGAACTCCGGTATTCCAGTTTGTCCACTTGTTGCCGGGAAACTGCGAGCCCTGTTCGGACGTAAACAGCACCAGTGTTTCCTCACGCCTTCCCAAGCTATCAAGCAGCTCAACAATCTCTCCAACCTGGCCATCCATGTACGTGATCTCAGCCAGATATCGTGAAAAGCATACCCGTGTCTCGGGTGTGTCGGCGATATTTGCAGGCAACTGGATTGCTTCAGGTGGATAGGCAGAGGGATCCCCCATGACCCAGGGCACATGTGGGTCAACCAAAGCAATAACTAAACAAAATGGCTGGTCTTGATCACGACTGATAAACTCACGAATTCCATCGAGATTGTGTGCCTGTGTCGGATTTTTGACACAACTCTTTTCGAACCCATCGATCACCTCAAACGGGAAGACCGACTTTGGTCTCACATGAATCTTTCCACTTATCCCAACACGATAGCCATGAGGCTGCAAATAGTGCGGCAAGCTCTGTACACCTATGCGACTGGATGCGTGGTTATACGCACTTCCATTCGAGACTGGATATTTTCCAGTAAAAAGCTCTGAGCGACATGGCTGGCACATTGCCTCGCAGAGAAATGCCTGATCGAAAACGAGACCTTGTGATGCCAGTTCATCAATACAAGGCGTCCTCGCATTCGTCCCCCCGTATAAGGGCAGGTCGTTATACGTGCAATCGTCCGCCATGATGATTAGCACATTAGGCGAATCCGGCGTTTTGGCGAAAACTCCCGTCGAACAGAAGATGGCATAAAGCCACACTAGTTTCATGAGCATTTGCATACAATTGCCTCCAGCATCGATCATTTCACGGTAAGGAAAATATGAATACGTCTCTCAAAGCATACAACCTCAACTATTTACTGCGATACAGTCCCCTTTACCCCGGCAATCACTTAAGCAAAAACCAGCCAATTCAGCCAAAGACAAGATTGCCAGCTGAAGCAGGAAAAAATGGCCCAAACCAAAATCGAAGTGCTTTTAGATAAAATTAGCAAGACCTCTTCACGTAAGAAAATAGAGAGCGTTGACATAATTGATGTGCCCACCCACATTCTTCATCACTCATTTCCGTTCATCCCCCAGAAGCACACCGCACAATGAATTTCATACTCGGCAGAAAGTTCAGCCTGGTTTTGATGATTGCCATTGGATCTACGCTCTCGAGCAACATCACTTTTGCAGCGGGTCGACCCAACATCCTCTGGATTTACCAAGAGGACACGTCCCCATGGATGGCCTGTTACGGATATGACATCCAAAAAGGCTGGACACCGCACGTCGACCGGCTCGCGAAAGAAGGCGTACTGTTTAGTCGTGCTTTTGTGCCTTTCCCGGTGTGCTCAGCGTGCCGCTCATCGCTTATCGTGGGAGCCAATGCAATTCGGTTTGGTGCACACGAACACCGTTCCAGACGAGGCAACCTCGTAAAGCCTTTGCCTTCAGGGATGAAGACAATCCCTGAGTTGATGAGAGAGCATGGCTACTTTGCCTTCAACAAAGGAAAGACAGACTACAACTTTCTTGAAAAAGGGCTTTACCCGGCCATCACGAAAAAAAACATCCAACGACCATGGCGAGACCGCCCAGAAGGACAGCCTTTTTTTGGTCAAATCCAGCTCAAAGGGGGAAAAACAAACACGACCAAATGGCCTACCGAAAAGAGGACCGACCCTCGCTCAGTGACGGTTCCCGCCGACTATCCTCAAACCGATCTCTACAGAGAGGTCGTCGCCCAGCACTTCGACGCAATTCGTGCTGACGACTTGATCATTGGACGCATTCTTGATGCACTCGAATCGGATAATCTTCTGGAAGAAACGATCGTTGCCTACTTCTCTGACCATGGGGCAAACAACCTTGTTCGGCATAAGCAGATGCCGACGGAAGGGGGGCTTCACGTTCCTTTCATTGTCCGATTCCCAAAGAAAGGGCAGCCGGTTGCTCCTGGCTCTGTACGCGAAGACTTGGTAAATATGCTTGATCTATCCGCCACTACATTATCGTGGGCGGGAATCAAACAGCCTCATTGGTTTGAGGGACACGATCTGTTTGCTGCTGACTTTGAACCGAGAACATTTGTAGCAGCAGCAAAAGACAGGCTCGATCACACGATCGATCGTGTTCGATCAATTCGAACAGAACGTTACCGCTACACGCGAAACTTTTTCCTCGATCGCGTCCTACTTCAGCCCCAATACCGCGACGACCGCCCATTTACTATTGCACTTCATACTGCTTACGCGGACGGCTCACTAGCACCTCATTTGAAGAAGATCTACTTCGGGGAACGTTGTCCTGAAGAGTTATATGACGTCGTTGAAGATCCCGCCCAGACCCAAAACCTGGTAGAAAGTTCCAGGCATGCCGACATCTTAGCCTTACACCAAGAACTGATGAACTCATGGCTTGCTGAAGGAGATTATGGCGAGCAAGCCGAACCTGACGAAGAACTTCGTGCGAACGGCAACCCTGGACTCAAGTGGGGCACAGGTGTCAACCCCGAATACGAGCACATTCGGAAAGATAGTGACGGTGACGGGCTCTCCGACACTTGGGAAGAAGTTAACAGCCGTGACCCTCAAAATGGTCAACTTATTTTTGAGTTCGATTGTGGCGGATGGCAAACGGAGGGGTGGCGGTCAAAAGACATCACTGACAACATTGCTGGATTTCAAGGCTACCTTGACTTTCACCTCGTTCGCGGCAAGGGATTCCTTTATCGTGACGGATTGTCCGCAAAAGTCACTCGAGCCGACCGTGAGATTGCAGTACGACTGCGATGCTCAACAGATGCTGCGGTTGCCCTCATGGTGAACGGAAAGCCCGCTGGTCAACCAAGCCGTATTAGAGGGGGAAATGAGTGGCAGACTTGCCTCTTCCCACTTAAAAATTTTCTATCGAAACATGATTTTTTTCAACAAGTCGCGATCCAGCTGAGTGGCAGTGACGCCGCATTTGTTGAGATTGACTCAATCAAACTAGTCCGTCAACCATGAAGGAGGGCAGGTCAATGACGAATCTAAAGCGGGTCATCAGTTGCCAATAGTGCATGCCCTTTATCGACACTGAATCACACCAAACCAATCCGGCTAATCACTAGCAGTAGGCTCGCAACATCCCAGACGACCTACGCAGGCCTAGAAACTCATCCTTTCACTTGAATCTCTGGCCCTTTCTCTTCATTCGCTCAGAGGGAACGCGAAATTCCGGCTCTCCTTCGGTCGGAATCCACGCCATCAGTTCTTTGAGTTTTTCCTGATGATTGGGGTCGCTTGCAAGATTGTTGAACTCCCCAGGATCGGTGCGGTGATCGTACAGTTCCCTGGCACCATCTTCGTAAACGATAAGTCGCCAATCACGAGTCCGCGCTGCATGATTACCGTAGTAAGAGGAAATAATGGCTGGCTCACCTCGCTCAGTGTTTGGATCATCAAGCTGCGGGGACAGAGAAATGCCATCGAGTAATTTGTGCTCTGGAAGATCACACAGTTCGATCAGGGTTGGATAGATATCGATGAGGCTGGCGGGCTCGACGCAGGCTTCGCCTGGATCAATACCGGGGCCTGCAAACAGAAGAGGCACGCGGGTAGATTCTTCCCAGAGAGTTCGCTTGGCCCAGTGGTGCTTTTCACCGAGATGAAAACCGTGATCGCTCCAAAGCACCACGATGGTGTCATCGGCATAAATACTATTTTTTAGTGCCTCCATGACAATGCCGACGCAATGATCAACAAAGCTTATAGCTGCAAGATAGGCCTGAGTTAAGCTTCGCTGTTTCCCACTGGAAATGACTTCGGCGTGCGTTGGCGCTGCTGCGTAATCGTTGATAGTCAGAAAGTAAGGGGGAAGATCAGTAAGATCAGACTTTGGGCTCTTCGGGAGCCAGATCGACTCTATGCCGTACAGATCAAACCACTTGGGGGGAACGAATAACGGCACGTGGGGGCGATAGAAACCCAGCGACATGAAAAATGGCTGGGGATGATCTTCTTTGAGTACGCTCGCTGCATCGAGAGCAAGTTTGTAATCGCCCATGTCAGCATCACTGCCAGGATACTTACCCCAATCCCAGGCACTACTCCAACTTTCGGGCCGATTCAGAGGGCCTCCCTTTGGCCGTGGTGTTTTGGGGCGACCAAGATCACGATCGATATCCTCTTTGAGTCGGCCGCCGAAACCATGGTGCAGCACTTTACCGCCCGTGATAGTTATGTAGCCATTTTCCTTGAAATAGTGGTGCAGGGTAGGGGCTGACTTCAAGGCTGGAAGTTCTTGATACGAAGGGCCAATCTCGTAACTGCCATGCGTAGTCGCCGCTAAGCCTGACATGACACTCGCGCGTGAACAGGAGCAAACAGGAACGGCGCAATGAGCATTGGCGAAGATTCGCCCTCGCTTGGCGAGAACATCAAGGTGAGGTGTACTCACCGAGGGGTGCCCGCCGAGATAACCAGTCCAATCATTGAGATCATCGATGCTAATCATGAGCACGTTGAACTTGGTGTCTTGGGCGTGAAGGGGAAGAGCCACTACCGGCAAGAGCAATCCAATTGTGAGTACCGTTGATTTCATGAAAAATTGTTTCCGCTGAGAACACAAACAGTGCATTTCGTAGAAGGATAGAACGGTCAGCGGCACTTTCGCAAGCGTCGCGTCGGTCAGGGGAAACCTCCCAGCCTTGCTCCACCTCTCAGGCGGGCGACCGAGTGACTGCACGAGCCTCAAGACCCCCAAGGAACGCAACTAAAAAGCCGGCTTGCCAGCAGAATTCTGCTCGCCGCGCAGAGCGCTTTCGAATCGCCTTCAGTGCCGGAAGGCGATCGTGCTTCACGAAGGAAGTGCACCTGCCGTCAGCGTTGATGAATGTCGATCATAGGCAGGTCGTCGGGCGTGGCTTGATGAAGACTGTGGTCACCATCAGCCTTCACCAGGTCATCCCAATCGACCGGTGGCCCCCGGGCTGGTGAAACGTGCGGTGGCTCCAGTGGTTCAGCGAGATGTGTCAGAATTTCCCGAATCGGCCCCGGCTGAGTGATGAAGCTGGGTTGCCGTCTTCGCTGCCGTTGCGGTCGGCTGCCGCCCGGTGCTCTCCATTCCACTCAACTGTTCTCCCGGATTAGGCAGTGTTCTTGAGGCCCTCACTCATGATTGGGCCGGAAGGATTGAACTTGTCGAGGAGAGCCATGCTGTCTCGGCTGATGAGATTCGCCGGGGGTTTGTCGACCGGATTCGCAGTCCGGAAGGCTTTCGGGCTGATGCGGACATCCTGCAGGCCTGCCGGCAAGCATTTATTCCGATCATTGACCAGCCGATTATTGCCAGTGGCCGAATCGAACCCCTGTGGTACCTCCGAGAGCAGAGTCTCTCGGTCGACTACCACCGGTACCGCAACCTTGGCAGGCGGGCAGGTGAGAAACGCCGGCCTGTCCTTTGAGTGCAGAAAATACGGGGGTGTCTCAATCTGCGAGGATCTCAGGGAAGCTGCCGGCGACACCCGCCCGGCCGATCTTACTGGTTCATGATGCCTGGAATAGGCTCATTCGGCGGCTGAACGCGGTGGAGGCATCTGTCTCCAAATAAAATTCTGGTTGGCTGGTGGTCAATCTAGTGTGCTGCGCCTAGTAAAAGTCAGGGAACCCGCAACACTCGTCTCATAGCGGGGGATATTCACACACTCACCAAACCAAAAGGTGCAGCAATGATAGAAGGCTTGGCGGTGTTGGGCGCAGCGATGCCCGACCTCTCAGTTTTTCAGTACAACGCGGTCGACAACATCTTTTCGATGACGGTCGCCACAATGGGCGCAGCAGCGCTCTTTCTGTTTATGTCGCGGTCGCAGGTCGACGCCGAATACCGGCCCGCTTTGATGGTATCTGGACTGGTGGTATCAATTGCGTGTTATCACTACTTCATGATTCGCCACAGCTGGAATGATGCCTACACGCTTGCCGAGGGTGGGGCTGGTTACATCGGCACCGGAGCCGCGTTCAACGACTTTTACCGCTATGCTGACTGGATTCTGACAGTCCCACTGCTGATGGTTGAACTTGTTGCTGTCCTCCGTCTACCGGCAGCGAAGGCGACGAGTCTGCTCACCCGGCTGGTGATTGCTGCTGCAGCAATGATCGCTCTCGGCTATCCCGGTGAAGTGATCGCTGATCCGAGCCGCTGGACTGAGCGGGTTATCTGGGGAGGTTTGTCCTCAATTCCGTTCTTCTACATTCTCTACGTGCTGTGGGGCGAACTGACAAAGTCGCTCGACAGTCAGCCGCTTGCAGCCCGGAAGCTGATTGAGATTTGCCGGCTTGTTTTGTTGATCACCTGGGCGGTCTATCCGATTGCCTATGCCTTGGGTGGCACGCCCGAGGCGCTCACCGCCAAGGCAGGTGGCGCAGTTGGTGCTGGCGGTGTGGTCGGCCTGCAAATCGGGTACGCCATTGCCGATATGACCGCCAAGGCTGGCTTTGGCGTGTTGATCTACTTCATTGCCCGTGCCAAGAGCAGCGGGTCGGGTGAGGCTGCTGTGGCTGCCGCCTGATTGAGGTGATCACCAGTTGGAGGAAATAAAATGCACGCGGCCTCATTAATCATGCTCAGTTGGGCAATGATTGGGGCCGCGTGCGTTGTTTCCCCGGCCAGCACTGGCTTCGTCGCCGGGGTGCTGGCGATCTTGGTGGCAGTGATTGGCCTTCCGCACGGTGCGGCCGATCACCGGTTTGCCCGGCCCCGGCTTGAGCCCATCTTCGGTCCGGCATGGAGGGCGGTGTTTTTGGGCGGGTATTTGCTCATTGCGGCCGCCGTTGTCTCCGGCTGGTTGTTGGCGCCGGCCGCCACGATCGTCGTCTTTTTTCTGGCCTCAGCTTGGCACTTTGGGCAGGAAGAACCATGTTTTGCGGTTGGCCCACGGAGCGGGCGGGCAGTTTTTTTGTTTGCCCGGGGTGGCCTGGTGATCTGGGTGCCTGCTGTCTTTCAGTCAGACGAGGTCTTGCGCATCTTGTCGATTGCGGCACCACCGGCTTTCGGTGCAGACATTCGCCAGGCTGTCGTTGCGGTCGGAATTTTCGCGTGGCCGCTGCTTATCGTTGCTGCTGTTGGTTGGGGCTGGCAATGCTGGAGGGCCTGTTCAGCGAATGGCCGGACCCGACGGGTATTGCTGATCGATAATTGCCTGACAGCCTCGTTGGCCGCGGTGTTTGCCACTGCGAGCCCCTTGGTGAGCTTTTTGGTCTACTTCTGCGGCTGGCACTCGGTGCGTGGTCTTCATCGCCTCCGGCGTGAACATGGTGAGAGTTGGTCGCAGTTGGCAATCAGTCTGGTGCCAATGACCCTGGCAGCAACTGTCCTCATTGCGGTGGCGGGCGGCGTTGCATTGCAGGCTCCCACTTTCGGTGAGACGCTCATTCGGGCCACCTTTGTGGGGCTCAGTGCTGTTGCGATTCCGCACATCCTGCTCCACCTATCGGGTTATTTTTTTGATCACCATCAAAGCCTGCGAACGGCGGCTTTGGAACTGGGGAGTTCTGCATGATCGCTCCCCGTGAGGTTGACCACGTGATTGTCGGCGGCGGACTGCAGGGCTGTCTGCTGGCCCACGCGATTGCCCATCATCGTCCAGCGGCACGGGTGCTTCTGGTTGAGCGGTCGGATCGGCTCTGCGGGAATCACACGTGGTCTTTTCACGCCTCTGATATCCCGCAGCAGACGCGGGTGTGGTTTGATCCGCTTGTCACCAAAAAATGGCCAGGATATTTCGTCAAGTTCCCAGGGCTGTCGCGGCGGGTCGGCATTCCCTACGAGACGATTTCATCGGAAAGCCTTCGGGAAGCAACCGTCCGCCTGGCAGGCGGCACGGCCGGCCGTCAGTCGCTGGAGATCGTCTATGGCGAGCCATGCGAGATTGTCTCTCCGACCGGTGTCAAAATTGGTGGTAGCTGCCGGCTCGATGGCCCAGCCGTGATCGACTGCCGCGGCTGCACGGCAAGCGCAGCGGCTCTCAACTCTGTCGGGTATCAGTCGTTTATCGGGCATGAGTACGAAACGAGTCGCGGGTGGCCTGTGGCAGAGCCGACGCTGATGGATGTTCGGGCCGACCAGGCCTGCGGCTTCGAATTTCTCTATGAACTTCCCTTTGGTCCGGACAGGGTGTTGCTGGAGTACACCCGCTTCAGTGAAGAGCCGGTCTGCTCCGCTGACCGGGCCGAGCGGCTTATTGCAACGAGGCTCGCCGAGGCTGGCGTCGATGCTGCCAAACTCGTTCGGACTGAGCGGGGCTGCCTCCCCATGCCCTACGCGGCGGCCCCAGGAACGGAGCGAATGTCGGTCGCCGGAGGCTATGCGGGGGGCTGGTATCACGCAGCAACCGGGTATTCGATGCCACTGGCAGTTCGGTTCGCCGACCTTGTCGCCAAGGCAGCCCCCGAACACATTGCGGCTGAACTTGCGGCAGTCGCCTCGCGGGATGCGCTGCGGCGTGGGTTTGCCCGCTTCCTCAACCGGCTGCTGTTCTGTCTGGTGCAGCCAACAGATCGCTGGAAGGTTTTCCGCCGGTTCTATCAGGTGCTGTCCGAGGACCGCATTTCCCGCTTTTACGCTCACCAATTCAATGTGGCTGATGCGGCTCGGATTGTGATTGGCCGACCACCGGCCGGGTTAGCGCCGATTCGCTTTGCCAAGTCGTTCTTTCCACGAACAGGCCCGGGGCTGACATGATTACAAACCCACTCGGTTTTGCTGGGCCTTCACACCAGACGGCTCAGACGCGACACGGCTGGTCGAAGGCACTGCAACTTGCTCCCGACCTCTACCCGGGCGTTGGCGGCAAGCGGTTTCGAGCGACGCTGCTGCAGCGGGCATACGAGTTTGCCGGAGGTGCAGGCCATGCCCCAACAATGGTGATCGATGCAGTTGAGATGTTGCACACCGGCTCGCTTGTCATCGATGACCTCGAGGATGATTCCCTGACGCGAAGGGGGCAGCCGGCTCTGCACCGCTTGATCGGGCCAGCTCGGGCGGTCAACGCCGGCAATTGGATGTACTTTCGAGCGTTGGAACTTGCCGCTGCGGCGTACAAGGAGCCGGTTCGGTCAACGGCTCTGTTGAAAAAGTTCATCGAGGTATCGCGGCAGTGTCACGAGGGGCAGGCAATTGATTTGTCCACGCGTGTTGATGAGATCGCCCCGCGACAGGCCCAGGCCACGGTGCTGGCGATCTCACGCTGGAAGACCGGCCGCCTGGTTTCGCTCGCCGCCTGGTGCGGTGGCCATGCTGCTGCCGGACACCCAGCGACCCTCCGGGCAGTGGCTGCGTTTGGCTGCCACGTCGGGATCTGCTTACAGATGAAAAACGACCTTGATGAGCTCGCTGAGTTCATCAATGGATCGGAACGGTGCGATGATCTGCGAAACCGACGGGTGACCTGGCCCTGGGCCTGGGCGGCGGCAGACCTTTCCGCTGATCAGGTTGCGTCGCTCCAGCGGCGGCTCAGGCAGCCGCACCTGCGGCTGGAGTCGCTTCGTGGGCTTGCCAGTGACCTCTACGAGGTGGCCTATGAACGTGGGACCCGGGCCATCAATGCCAGGCTCGACCGTGCAACCCGAAGGTTGGCCATGGCGGCCGGCCGCCCAGACGTCGGGCTGCTCACCGAAGTTGCCGACACGCTGCGGCGGTCCATCAAACCGGTTGCGGCAGAGGTTAGTCAATGAGCCTGGCTGTAGGTGAGGCGACCAACGCCTGCCCGCCAACAACCAATCACCGCCGTCGAGCTGCGGTGATTGGCAGTGGCTTTGGTGGTCTGGCAGCAGCTATCAGGCTGCAGTCAATGGGATTTGACACGGTCTGCTATGAGGCCCATGACAAGCCAGGCGGTCGGGCCTATGTCTACGAGGAGCAGGGGTACATCTTTGACGCCGGCCCAACGGTGATCACGGCTCCTCATTGCCTCGAAGAACTCTTCGATCTATCTGGAAGGCGGCTGTCCGACTATGTGCGGTTGCTGCCGGTGACTCCGCTGTATCGGCTGCAATGGAGTGATGGCGTTTCGTTTGACTACGTCGCTGACGAGGCGGGACTCATCGAGCAGGTGCAGCGTGTCAGTCCCAGCGACGTTGACGGCTACCGACGGTTCGCCGACTATGCTCGCCAGGTTTTTCAGAAAGGCTATGAAGAGCTAGGGTCGGTGCCGTTCCTACGGTTCACCGACATGCTCAGGGCCGCTCCACACCTCGCCCGTCTGCGGGCTGATCGAAGCGTTTACACGACGGTATCTCGGTTTGTGAAGGACGAACACCTTCGTCAGGCCTTCAGTTTTCATCCATTGCTGGTTGGTGGCAATCCGCTGGAGACAAGCAGCATCTACACATTGATTCACTGGATTGAGCGGCAGTGGGGGGTGTTTTTTCCCGAAGGCGGCACCGGAGCGTTGGTCCGCGGACTGGTGCGGCTCTTTGAGGAAATCGGGGGCAGGCTGCTACTCAACACCCCGGTGGAGCGGATCACTGTTCAGGCCAGCGGTGATGCCGTCAAGCATGTGGTGTACGCGTCAGGGACACCGCCCGCAGCCTTCGACTTGGTGGTTTCCAATGCTGACGTCCACCATACCTACGCGACGCTCTACCACGGTGTTGCCGGGGCCAAGCGGCGACAGCAGCGGCTTGAGCGGATGGCCTGGTCAATGTCGTTGTTTGTGCTTTATTTCGGAACGAACCGGCGTTATCCCGACCTTGCTCACCACACGATTTTGTTTGGGCCTCGGTTCAAAGGGCTGCTGAGGGATATTTTTCGGGGCCGGCGGTTGCCGGAGGACTTCAGCGTCTATCTGCATGCGCCGACCATCACCGACCCGGGTATGGCACCGGTCGGTGGCGAGTCGTTTTATGTGCTCAGCCCGGTGCCACACCTCGGGAATGCGGCCATCGACTGGGACGCCCGGGCTCCTGCGTACGGCGATGCGATTCTCGCGGCGCTCGAGCAGTATCTCCCAGGCCTACAGGAGTCGATTGTCACCCGCCGCCACTTCACCCCTCAGGACTTCGCCAGGAAGTTTGGGGCCCATCACGGATCGGCTTTTTCCGTTGCCCCACAGCTCACCCAGAGCGCGTACTTCCGTCCTCATAACCGCGACCCGGATATCCCTGGGCTCTATATTGCTGGGGCAGGAACCCACCCTGGTGCCGGTGTGCCGGGCGTCATCAACTCTGCCAAGGCAACCTGCGACACGATCGCGGCTGACTTCCATGTCGTTTCTGGCTAGCACAATGGGGGCAACCACAGACGCCGACGTTGCTGCTGGTGCATCGATCCGGCGGCATAGTCGTTCGTTCTCTTTTGCCAGCCGGCTGTTACCGGCTGAAAAAAGGGCCGATGTCGAGCGGCTCTATGCCTGGTGCCGCTGGTGCGATGACGGAGTCGACATGGCACCCTCGACCGCAGCTGCGGCTGCGTTTGTCGAGCGGGCTACCGACGACCTGCGGTTCATTGCTGATGGTCGCGAACCATCCGCGACCGAAAGCCAGTGGCTGGCCGGACTGGTTCACAGGCACGACTTGTCACTTGCAGCAGCTGCTGCTTTGTTACGGGGCATGCAGTCCGATCTCACGCCGGCAGCTGGTTTTCATCAGGATGATCTTTTGCGGTACTGCTTTCAGGTCGCCGGTGCGGTGGGGGTACTGATGTGTCCGATCCTCGGTCTGCACGATCGTCGCTTCTTGCCGCATGCCGCGGCACTCGGGATGGGCATGCAGCTCACCAACATCGCCCGCGACGTCGCGGAAGACTGGCGGCGATCCCGCTGTTATCTGCCGATTCAATGGACCGATGGACTGCGGCCGACCGGCGGCCCCCCCACGCCCTCTGGGGTGAAAAAGGGCGTTGCCAAAATCCTCGAGCTGGCGGACGGGTATTATACTGCTGGTGAGGCGGGCATCGATGCTTTGGATAGTGATGCTCGCCTGGCGGTACGGGCCGCTGCCCGGATCTATCGAGCCATTGGCGTCAAGATCAGGAAGCGAGGCTGCCGGGTTTTGGATCAGCGGGTTCGTGTCTCGGCGTTGGGGAAGCTGTGGCTGTTTGTCTGCTCAGTAAATCCAGGTGGCTACATGCCGCCTCGCCCGCCTCTGGGCGACGTGGTGGCAGGCCCACTCGCAGCCGCTGAAAAATTGTTATTCGAACACGGAGTCAGATGATGAAGTGGGATGCCTGGAGCCTTGTTTTTACTGGCCTGTCGCTGACCTGTGTCACCTCGGCCGTGCTCTTTTTGCTGGTTGCCATGAACCCCAAAGATGCGAGCTATGGTACGACACCACTCATCTATGCCGGTGGCTCAGTAGCCTTGGCGGTTGCCTTCAATCGGGCGTCTGCATGGGCAGCTAGGCAGGCTCGGTCTGCCTGATCGCTTTGGCTTGGGGTGAAATGGATGGTGGTTCATGCGAGCTACAGGCAGTGGTCCAGACTGCTGCTACCATAGGGCCAACCGCGTCTTCCCCATGCCGCAGTCCAGTTCATT
>WTHB01000194.1 GCA_011523305.1 Planctomycetaceae bacterium
CCGCCAACCGACCCTGCCCACAGCCGGAACTGCGGCAGTTGGCTTCCGTTTGTTGACGCCATGGCGGCCACCACGCCGCGGCACGTGGTGCGGGATCTACTGGCCGGAGTGGTCCTGGCCGCGTTCCTCGTGCCTGCTGGCATGGGCTATGCCACCGCCTCGGGGCTGCCCCCAGTGCATGGCCTCTACGCCAGCCTCGCCGCCTTGGTGGGCTACTTTCTGATCGGCCCCAGCCGCCGGCTGATTCTTGGCCCCGACTCCTCACTGACAGCACTTGTCGCCATTGCCATCGCCGTCCCCCCCCACGACCCCCAAGTGGTGCTGGCCCGGGCAGCAATGCTGGCAGTCTTCTCCGGCGGACTCTGCTTCGCCGCAGGGCTCTTGCGACTCGGCTTTCTGACCAATCTGATCTCAATGCCGATTCGGATCGGCTACCTCAACGGGCTGGCCATCACTCTCATCGTCAGCCAGCTCCCCCGCCTCCTCGGGCTGCCACCGACAGAGCCAGCCCCTGGCAGCAACTCGTTCCTTGCCGATGGAGCCACCTTGGTCGAAGCATTCCGCCAGGCACGGATCGACCTCACCACGTTCACCCTGGGAGGGTGCTGCCTGGCCTGCATTCTTGCTGCTCGACACTGGCTGCCCCGCGTCCCGGCAGTGCTGCTGGTGATGGTCGCCGCAGCGGGCAGTGTGCTGATGATGCAGCGGGCTGGCCTTCCCGTTCCCGCAACCATCGGCCCGGTTCCAGTCGGACTACCCACCATCAGCCTGCCCTGGCTTTCCTGGGATGAATGTCTGACGCTTCTTCCCGCCGCCGCTGCCATCGCGTTGGTCACGGCAGCCGACACGGCGGTCTTGTCCCGAGCACTCACCGATACAGCCGATGGCCGCAACCATGACAACCAGGAATTGGCCGCTGTCGGCCTGGCCAATCTGCTGGCGGGTGTCTTTCAGGGCTTTCCGGTCAGCTCCAGTTCCACCCGCACACCGGTGGCCATGATGGCTGGCAGCGCAACTCAGTTGACGGGCTTGGCGGCAGCGGGCTGCGTCACCCTCATGCTGCTCTTTCCGCCTCTCCTCCTGGGCAGCGTGCCGGTCACTGCCTTGGCCGCCATTGTCATCGCTGCTGCCACAACGCTGCTCGACGCACGCGGCATGCTGCGTCTGTTCCGCCAACGCTTCGATGAATGGGCCGTGTCGCTGGTCTGCCTGGCGGGCGTCGTGCT
This sequence comes from Planctomycetaceae bacterium, assembly GCA_011523305.1. Classification (GTDB taxonomy): domain Bacteria; phylum Planctomycetota; class Planctomycetia; order Pirellulales; family UBA1268; genus UBA1268. The sequence goes on from WTHB01000194.1 coordinate 1,227, forward strand.
GGCTGGCGTCATTCCCGGCATCGGCCTGGCGGTGCTCCTCGCCCTGGTCGAATTCGTCTGGCGAGCCTGGCAGCCCTACTCGGCCGTGCTCGGCCGGCTCGCCGGCCAGAAGGGCTACCACGACATCTCCCGCCACCCAGACGCTGCATGCATTCCCGGGCTGGTCCTGTTCCGCTGGGACTCCCCACTGTTCTTTGCCAACGCCGAAATCTTTCGCGATCGGCTGCTCGCGGCAATCGCAACCACGCCGGTGCCACTCCGTCGGGTCGTCGTTGCTGCCGAGCCAATGACCGACATCGACACCACTGCTGTGGCCATGCTCTGCGACCTCCAGCAGCAACTGGCAGCCCGCGGCATCAGGCTGTACTTTGCCGAAATGAAAGGGCCGGTGAAGGATCGACTCCGCCGCTATGGCGTCTGGAATCAACTCGGTGACACCCACGTCTTTCCCACGATCGGCCAGGCGGTGCGACATCACCTCAACCAGACCGGAATTAAGTGGTCTGATCCCCTCGAGAACGATGCACCCTCAGGCAGCACCGACTGATCCGCGGTTGCAGGTATACTCATTGAGAAAGACAGGCTGCGATTGGTAGCGGTAGTGGCGGCATGTTCGCCCGTTTCTTCCACGACGCTAGTTCCATGACGCTAGGAGGCGGCTCCCCGAATGGTTCGTTTCGACAACAAGATTCTCTTTGTGGGCTTCGGCTTCGTCGCCCGTTGCACGCTGCCAATTCTGCTCGATCACATTCGGGTTGATCCAAAACAGATCACGATCATCGACTTCGAGCCTGATGACGCCGCGCTGAAGCCCTGGATCGAAAAGGGCATCACTTTCGTACGAGACAAGGTTGGGCCGGAGAATCTTGGTGACGTTCTCAGCCGTCACGTCGGTGCCGGTGATCTGCTGATTGACCTCGCCTGGAACATCGACTGCTGCGAGATCGTCCAGTGGTGCCACGACCACGGGGTGCTCTACCTCAACACGTCTGTTGAACTCTGGGATCCCTACGAACACGCCAAGGGGGCTCACCCCACCCACCTGACGCTCTACTGGCGTCACATGAATCTCCGACGCATGATCGCCGGCTGGGATTCGCCCGGCCCGACGGCGGTTCTCGAGCACGGGGCCAACCCCGGCCTGATCAGCCACTTCACTAAACATGCGTTGCTCGATATTGCTGCCGCCTGCCTGGAAGAGAACACGTTTTCCGGTGAGCAGGCCGAACGCATCGCCCAGCATGCAAAGTCGCACACCTTCAATCACTTGGCCCATGAACTGGGCGTGAAGGTCATCCACTGCAGTGAACGCGACACACAGATCTCGGATCGCCCCAAAGAGGTCGACGAGTTCGTCAACACCTGGAGTGTCGAAGGGTTTCGCGAGGAAGGCACCACCACCGCCGAGATGGGCTGGGGCACCCATGAAAAGGAACTGCCACCGTTTGCCTATGAGCATGAGGACGGCCCGAAGAGCCAAATCTGCTTGGCCCGCATGGGCATGAATACCTACGTCGCCAGTTGGGTGCCGCACTACACGATTACCGGCATGGTCGTTCGGCACGGTGAGGCCTTCAGCATCACCGAGAAACTCTCGGTGCGGGATGACGGCGGCACGACGATCTACCGCCCTACGGTCCACTATGCCTACTGCCCTTGTGATGCCGCCATCGCCAGCCTCTGGGAACTGCGGGGCTACGACTACCACCTGCAGCCCCGCGCCCGGATCATGACCGATGAAATCACCAGCGGTGCCGACATCCTTGGCGCCTTGGTGATGGGCCACCCGCTCAACTCGTGGTGGTGCGGCACGGACCTTTCGATTGAGGAGTCTCGCCGGCTCGTTCCCCACCAGAATGCCACCACCATGCAGGTGGCAATATCGGTGGTGGCGGCCTGCATGTGGATGATTGAACATCCTGCCGAAGGCGTGAAACTGCCGGACGACCTCCCCCACGACTACGTGCTGGGCATTGCCAAGCCCTACCTCGGCAAGTTCATCTCGATCCCCTCAGACTGGACGCCGCTGAAGCACTATTCCAATGCCTTCCACGGCTACAACCGCCCCGCCGTCGACCCCGCTGATCCCTGGCAATTCAAGAACTTCCTGCTGACGGACAGGGGCTGAC
>WTHB01000048.1 GCA_011523305.1 Planctomycetaceae bacterium
TTGGTTGGGATGATGGTGTCGCTCCGCCACCTGTGGATCCATCCGCGCCGGCGGCGGTTGAGGACCTCGCAGTTTCTCTGACCGGGATTGGCGAACTCACGCTCTCGTGGAACCCTCCTGCGACCGGTAGCCCGACCAGTTACTCCGTGACGCGACTGAACGTGCCAGAGTCGACGATCACAGTAACCGGCGAGACATCACTGGTTGTCTCCGGGCTTTCCCCGCTTCGTGAACACGTGTTTTCCGTGACGGCCAGTAATGATGTTGGTGCCGGTCCGGCAGTGATGGTTGAGTCGCAGGCAGTTGAGGGGGTGGCAACGCCACCGACTGATCTGGCTGCCATCCCAAGGCCGGAAGAAGGAGAAACGATGCTTTCCTGGCAGCCGCCACTTTATGACGGTGGTTCACCTGTTGTTCTTTACACGGTGACGGCCTATCACGACGGGCAGCAGCAGACCGTCACCACCGACACCACTTCCGCCACATTTCAGACGGCCGCCGGCGATGGTCCACTGCTGTTTCGGATCAGGGCGATCACATTCGCAGGCGAGGGACTGCCAGCAACGCTCGCCGCCACGGCGGATGGCGTGCCGTTGCCGCTGCCCCCGAGCAATCCCTTCATGGGGCTTGAGGGGACGTCGACCATGCACGCAAATGCCGCGTCATCTGACGCCACGATCTTCCCTGGGCCGGGGACGACCGACCTCGAAAAGGTCGTGAATCTCGACCTCAACGCCACCATGCCGTCAGTGCTGATGACGGAAAACGGCGGGCTCGTGTGCGTCGGCGTGGGCACGTCCATCAAGACCGCGCAAACGCCGATCGTGATGCTGATCTCACCAGAAACGCTGGAAGTGCTTGATCAGATCAAGCTGATCAAGCCACAGTCCGGCAATCTGGCCGGTGGCCTTTACAACTACATCGATTATCAAAATCGGCTGGTACTCGTGAATGCCGATGGCGTTATGCAGTGGTATTCCAACGACTACGATCAAGCCACCGACACAGGCTCGCTGACGCTGGAAAAAAGTGTCGATATCGGACAACCAATGGTGGTGGGACTGGTGCCCGATTACGAGGGGCGGATCTGGTTTGCTACCCAAGGCTCGTTGTCGTCAGACGAGACACCGGCCGTCATGGGCTTCTACAACCCATGGACGGATACCGTCAAAACCTACGAATTGCCTGCAGGCGAAATGGTGGCCAACAGCATTTCGTCGTCACCTGCGGGAGTGGCTGTCGCAACGACAACGGCACTCTATCTGTTCAATGCAGACGCAGGTGGCACGATCCAGCAACTTTGGCGAAAATTCTATGAGAACAGTGGCGACCGCAAGCCAGGGCAGCTCAGTCCGGGGACCGGCTCCACGCCTGTCTTCTTTGGCCCCGACAAGGGATACGAGTATCTCGTTATCACCGACAATGCCACCGCGTCTGGGACCGACAAGGAGACGCCCGCCGAACATGTCCACATCTACAGCGTGGCCGATGGCAGCCGCATTGCCCGGACACCGTTCCTTGGCCCGACCAATGCCGGCACTGAAAATGCCCCCATCGCTGTTGGTAATCAGGTCTTTGTGCCGAGCACGTTTGGTTACTGGTATCCGCCACCCTCTGAAACCCCCAGTACATCTGTTCCAAACATCACAGATGTCTCGTTTGCAGGTGGCTTCCAGGGCATGACACTCGGGGCCGATGGGAGTGGCCTCGTCACCAACTGGACGGGCAGTTCTGTATTCTCCTCTGCCCTGCCAAGGCTCTCGCTCACTGACAATGTGATCTACACGATCGTCGTTGACTCCTCGACGACGGGTGAGGGGCGAAACCTGAAGACGACCGAGACCTACTCCTTTGCGGCAGTCGACGCCGACACGGGGGAGATCATGGGGACGCCGCTGGAGGTGGGGTCGAATACCTTCTCCGGGACCTCGCCCAATTATGCAAACACCGGCAGCTACGCCTGGAATACCCTGCAGATGACTGGTGTGATCAGCCCAACCGGCGTGTTCTATCAGGGCACCGCCGGCGGCCTGTTCCTGGTGCGTCAGCGACAGGGGACGTGAGGTATCCGACGCTGCCTGCTGGTCGCAGGAAGTGCCGGATCTAGCAGATACGCGGAATAGTTGGTCGCTACAAATCGATGCGATTATCTGTTGGATGCTCTCACCACCGAAACCGTGATTGGTTATGTGGTTGGCGGGATCGCTGCAGATAAGCCGAACTTTGGCCAAACCGTGGCCTCACCGTTGATCTTTGAGGTGGCCTACGCCCCTTTTGCGGGCTAACAGCCAAGATCAGCCAGGTTTCTCCCTTAGGCTCCGCAGCCCGAATAGTTTGCCAGCAGCCGGCCTCCGTGATGGTGACCTTGCGGATTGTGCAAATCGCCCGGGTTTATCCCGGCGTATCGAAATCGGGACCGTTGCCGGTCGATTCTAAAAAGGGGGTTAAAAGCGCCCACGAACAATTCACATCTTTGGGGGTACAGGCGAATGTCTCTGGCGGCCAAAAAAATAACCAAATGTACTTCTGGCATTTTTGTCGTAGCGGCAATGACGCTCGTTTCAGCAGTGAGCCATGCAGGTGACTCCTGTGACTCGTTGCTGTCCTGTTGCGGCACCGGGAATAGCTGCCGACAGTTCTACTTGGGCGGCATCGTCGGGGCAGACTTTGCCACCGTCGATAAGACGTCGACGGGTACAACAATTCCGCAAGACTCGCTCTTTACCGCTGGTGGTACCGCTGGCATGCGGTTCCTTCGTGATAACGGTGCGTATCGACTCGAATTTGAGGGGCGGGGACGAGACCAAGCCAGCCTAACAGACGGCGATCCAGCGGGTGATAGTGTCACTGTTCGCGCTACCGACGGGTGGTCGGCCATGGTGAACATCTGGAGAGACTACAAGCCGTACGAAAGTTTTGGTCTGTATGCCGGTGGTGGGATTGGTGCGGGTGGCTACCGCTCAACCATCAGCGGAACAGGTCTCGGCTCTCTGATTACATCCAACGACCGGGTCTCAAATTTTGCCTGGCAGGCCGGCGGCGGGATTTTCTACGAAATCTCCAAGCGGGCCACGATTGATCTCGGCTACCGATTCTTTTCGATCAGTGAATCGACTGCGACTCTCGATTTCATCGGGATTCCGACTGACTACCAGACGAATTTTGCTGCCAGCGAATTGCTGCTGTCGGTTCGAATCTACGAACCCTTCCGTGGCTGGCGGCGGTAAGCAAAACGACCACCGTGGGCTCGGCTCAAAGGAGAGTGGAGAACAAGAAAAGTAGCGGCGGCCGGACTTGAACCGGCGACACCAGGCTTATGAAGCCTGTGCTC
>WTHB01000136.1 GCA_011523305.1 Planctomycetaceae bacterium
TGCGCCAACAGCACGCCGTACATCGAAGGCGACACTATCTACGGTTGCGACTGCCATACCGGCATGCTAACCGCAGTCGATTTGGCCACCGGTGAGCGGCTCTGGGAAACCAATGTGCCGACCTCGGCAACCGACCGACCGGTGAAGCACGGGACGGCATTCCTCGTGCGGCAGCCCGATGCGGCCGGTGGGTTCCGTACCTGGCTCTTCAGTGAGACCGGGGATCTCATTCTGGCCCGCCTGACCCGGGACTCGTACACGGAACTGGGCCGCTGCCACCTGGTTACGCCGACCAACGAATGCTTTGGCAGACCGGTCGTCTGGTGCCACCCAGCGTTTGCCGAGGGCTGCTGCTTCGTTCGCAACGACGAGGAGCTGCTCTGCGTCTCGCTCCGACAGGTGGGGCAGGACTGATTCCGGCCACACCACAGACCGGCGTTGTCCCGATCCGATTCGACGTGTACGATTTTGTTTGCTCAAAACATCGGTTCTTAGAATACTGAGTCCGGAGCAATCCCGCTTTCGGGGCGTAGCTCAGCCTGGCTAGAGCGCTACGTTCGGGACGTAGAGGTCGCACGTTCGAATCGTGTCGCCCCGACTAATAGAAACGCCTAAATCTCAACCAAGTTTGTGTTGCTGACCTGTCTGTGATCGACATTCATGACCGGCAGCGGCAGGTTGGCTTTCTCCCAGGCCCCTCTTCTAGTCAGGACTAGCAGATCGCATTCATCCGGCGGGTGCGATCAGAAAAGGGCCCGCACCGTGGTTGCCAAGCGACCTGTGAAGGGTCCTTTGACAACTGCAGCAGCCGTTTGTGGAGCCTGCGAAGCAGCGAATTATCGCTGCGCGATGGAGGAGTGGACCTCGTGGCTTCTTGTGGCGATAGCGACGCTCGCGAAAGTGCCGTTGACCGCCCAGTCTCAACCAGCTGGTGACTCGACAGCCTTTTTACGGCTGCGTCGGCGAGGCTTATCCAACTTCCACCAATCAGGACCCTCTTTAAGTACCGCAGCGTCGTGTTTAATGAGTTTATCACGTAACTCGATGAACTTGTTAGGGAAGTCGTCTGCAACATTGGCTGTTTCCTGCCAGTCGTTCTGAATGTTGTAAAGTTCAAACGAGGTCAGGTCGTCTGAGCCAACGACCTTCCAGTCACCAACCCGCATTGCTACTCGAAATTGTGTCGGAGCCATATGATTACGCCAGTAAAGCGGTTGCTCACGCTGCAACGGCTCCCCAGCGAAGAGTGGCAACAAACTTGTGCCATCAATTGTTCGATCATTCGGCAAAGGAATACCAACAACACTGCAGATGGTCGGAAATACATCTGAGCCGATAATAGGCGTGTCGCTGACCGAACTGGGTTCGATTTTCCCCGGCCAACGAACAATTCCAGGAACGCGAATGCCACCTTCATGAGTGGCACGCTTTCTCCCGCGTAAACCACCTGTTGAGCCACGCGTGCGACCGCTTGTTCCATTACCTTCGGGACCGTTGTCGGATGAATAGAAAACGAACGTGCTGTCGCGATAACCCATTTCATCAACGGCTTCCATTAGCTTGCCGAAGGCATCATCGAGTTGTGTGATGTTTCCGTGATGTTGTCGAATACCCTCGTCCTCTACATCAGCATAGTGCTTCATGTACTCGGGAGAGGATTCAATCGGGAGGTGTGGTTCGTGAGTCCAGACCGTGATGAAGAACGGTGACTCCAGATCCACTCGCTCCTTGAGCCATGTGACCGCCTCGTTCACCGCGATCACCGCGCTGGGGCCTTCCATTCGACCGACTTCCTTACGATTGCGAACGTAGTTCGTCGGATTCATATGGTTCGGCGCTGCGTTGTTCTGAGTCGCCAACCAGTGGTCATAGCCGTGATCGTCTGGCTGAGGTTGCTCATCAGAATTGAACTTACCGTTGAGATGCCATTTTCCTGCATGGCAAGTCTCATAGCCTTGGTTCTTCAACAGCGTAGCGATCGTGATTTCACTCGCTCGCAAGTGATACATACTGCCGCCCGGAATCCACCGCCAAACGCCATTTCGATAGGGAGTGCGTCCAGTCAAGATCGCGGAGCGTGAGGGTGAACACACTGAACATCCGGCATAGCACTGCGTGAACCGCATTCCCTCGCGAGCGAACTTATCAAGATTCGGTGACTTGATAATCGGATGGCCGTAACAGCCAAGATCTCCCCAACCCTGATCGTCTGTCAGGAACACAATGAAGTTGGGCCGCGATGTTTTGTCTGCGAATACAACTGTTGGAAGAGAAAGTAGGAGGAAAACAGCAAACGGGCAACAAGGTTTCATTGGTTATGCTCCTCGTATTTTCCTGAACTCTTTTTGCGGGGACTCTTCCAGGGTGTCGGACTTCGCGAACACTCCTCCCAATACAGAGAAGATCTATCGGATTCTACTACAGTTCGGTCTCTTTCATCGCCACCTCTGATCGGCACCAGCAGGCCACACCTACCTCGGCGGGAGCGATCGGAAAAATGACTCCGTGGGAGATACCAATTGGCCTGTGCAATGGTGTGTTGCAGGGTCGGCGAAATCCTTGCGATATCCTCATCACTGCGAGCAGTTTCGTAACGCAGAACCGCCAGCAAAATGGGGTAGAGAAAGCCGTAATCAACGTCTGCTGCTAGCCCAATGCAACGCATGCCCACTTTTTGCTCAGACGGCAGGCGTAAAAAAAAGAGGGGCCGGCTTTCGCCGACCCCTCACGTGGAATTCATCACTGCAGTAATTTTTGTTGGGTCAAAATTACTTGCGACGAATGTTGTTAGTTGGTGTGTTTGAAGGTACACCGATCACAAGGTCACCGAACACGAGGAACGATGTTGATCCATCGGCATAGCAAACGCCAATAAGGTCACCGACGTGATCTGACGCCTGCACGGCAGCATTTCCACCCCCAGCCATGTGCACTCGTGCTGCGGAAGCCGCATTTTGGACAGTGGCATCAGGGACGTAGTCAGAGGCCGAGGCAACTGCTGCGTTAGAGGCATGTGCCGTCCAACCAGCCTGTTCACCAATCATGATGATCTTGGACAGCCCAGTTGCACGAAAAGCAGCCGTCGGCAAACCGAGACCATTCGAGTCCTGCTCAGCCTGCATGCCACCATTGCTTGTGACCAAGTCAGTACCGACATTTCCGGCATAGCAGAAGTTTGCACCCGAAACTGCACCGGCGTAAGACGGGCAGACACCCCAGTCGAGCGGGGTGGTGCCGACCGTACCGGCTGCCGTATTCGACAGATTGCCTTCCTCGATGTAGGCGAGGATGTCACTCACCCACGATGCTGCTGGTGGACCATCGAAGTCGTCGTAGCAGGCTGGAAAGTAGTTGTCGCCTGCCCGCATGTGGCCATCAGCAAAGTTGTGAGCAGCAAGACCCTGCTGCTTCAGCTTGTTGCCACAAGAACTACGACGAGCAGCTTCACGAGCCTGCTGCACGGCTGGCAGCAGAAGACCAACCAGTACACCGATGATCGCAATAACGACCAGCAGTTCAATGAGGGTGAACCCTCGACGAGTCTTTAACGTTCATTGAAATTCCTCCATGCCCTCAATGGGCGGACAAGAAACAATCAAGGATGTTGGAAGAATCGACTTCAGCCCCTTAATGCCAAGCAGATTCCTGAACCACTCACGCGAATGGCAATCGGTGAAAAACCAACCAACACCTAACGATCTAGTATTTTTCCATTATTGTCAACCATTCGTGATCACCAAGCTTTAGTAGCCGGAAATTTGATTGCATTCGTTATGCAAGCTGATTTTCCGAACAACCGCCACTAATGGACTGACTGGGTACCACGAGCAATCACCATTGGTGCTTACTTCGCACAAAACTTCGACCCACAGCCCGCCAAGCGAGACGGTCGACCTGCTCGACATACCCGGAAGACCACTGCCTTGGCTGCCACAAGCCACCGCGTGTCCAGCACGCAAACTCGATGCAATTGGCAACAGCTCAGTGAAGAGACCACACCAGGAATATTCGAACCCCCGTGGCCACTTCTACGTAGATCCTCATCACTAAGAAGACCGCTTTGCGACCACCAGCGACACAAACCTGCTGCAAAGTCACCAGACGAAAAGAATCGCTCCTTCAGCTTGTTCTTGTGAGAAGCGACAGACCTTGGCATACCCGCCTTGAGAAAACGCTATTTCTTACCGGAAGACTTCTCGAGCGCGAAGTCGATTTCGTTTTCCCCAGCCTGCACTTCTGCAGTCAATGTTGTTTTCTGATGGTAGATCGCTGGAAGCATTTCCTTCACGATCCGAATCTCGCCCGTCTCTTCATTCTCAAAACGGTTTTCTGTCGTGATTTTGACCTCATGACTACCAATGACTGCCCCCCAGTCTTTGCCCTTGTACGACAACGAGTAGACCCCCGCGGAATCCGTACGGCCAAACGACGGCCGCCCTTCGGCAGGCTGAAATACAACCAGTGCCTCAGGAAGCGGCTCACCGTTCAGCGTTACGACACCCTTTACTTTTCCGAATTGAATCCCAGCAGGCTTGTCACTGCACCCAATGAATGTCGCTGCAAACAAAGTGACACATGACACAAGGAGACAATGCTTTAGCTTCATAACGAAGAAACTTTCTACTCAAAAAGTAAGGGCGGAAAATACAGCCTATCGATTAATTACTTCTTGGCCGGCGACCGAAGACATGTCCTTCAGCAGCTGCAGAGACATGTTTTCACTGGCGAAGAACACAGCTGCATCTGCTGTTGCGAACTGCGATCCACCAGGATGCGTACTCCGAAAACTGTGGCGAAACTGCCAGGTCGGTGCTGCCGAGTTAAGCGGCTCACCAGTTGAACCAGAAATTTCCATCAAGCCTTGATACCCAGAGTTATCGACATCGGGTCTTGATACCGCAGTCCAACTTGTGTAGCAGCGAGCATCATCTGCCAAAGCACCCCCGCTATTGTTTACAAGCAATTGATCGGTAGCTCGCTCACCAATCATGAGGGTACTTGACGTGCCATCCAAGATGTCCTTGAACTTGCGAATAGGCTCATTGGCTGTTGGCGGCCGGGCGATGAAAACGCCGGTTGCATTTGCTGTGGCATTCGCTTTTCTCGCTCGAGTTCCTTCCCCGTTCACTGCCGGATAATTCGACAATCCAAACCGGGAACCTCCGCTCATGCCACGCGGGCTATTTTCTCTTGGAGGTGTATCTGACGGACACAGAAAGGAGTCAAGCCGCGTATCAAGTGCTCCGTTATTCGTCGGCTGCCCACTCCCAACACCAAGCGTATTATGCAGAGTGACTTCTTCAAGAAATGGCAGCAGCAAGGCCGACCATGCCCACGCCGGAGTGGCCTGCCCTGAGCTTCCCATGAGCGCAAGCGGTGGAAGTTCCTTGTTTGTGTCAGCATAGTTGTGCACCGCAAGTCCGAGTTGCTTCAGCTTGTTGGTGCAGGACGCTCGACGGGCCGACTCACGAGCCTGCTGAACAGCAGGCAGCAGAAGCCCGACAAGCACGCCGATGATGGCGATGACAACAAGGAGTTCAATCAACGTAAAACCCTTCCGGGTTCCATTTTTGATTTCCATGACAAATTCCTTTCAAAGCAATGAAAACTAACGACTCTAAAAATTCGCGGCGGGAAACAGCATTTAGAACCCCGCAAAGATCGGTTTTAACTCAAAACGTGGATGAAGTGAACCGAAAAAATCTTTCAAACACGATCATACCCCCGAAAATGCCGTGCCGGGGATTTTTTAATGATTCGCCGCCGGCATCCTCAGCTCCAGACCTCATCTGAAAATTTTCTCTTTTTTTCTGAAGAATTTCCGCCGACGATTTCTTGCTGAAGCGGTGTCTTGCGTCTCAAGCCGAACCGCGACGAGCAGCGGTGATCGGCAACCGCGGATGGATAATCCGTCTCCAGAGAGGTGGAAGCAGAGCAATCCAGAAGCATCCGTAATAGCCGCTCGGCAGCCGTGGTGATTTCTCGCAGGGCTGAAGCCGCCAGAACGGGTCACTGGCCTTGAGGTGGTGCGCTGAGTGCCGAGTGAGTTCAAGAAGCGTCCATCGTGACCATCGCTGTTCTGCCTGCCATGAGTGAGCCGCCGTCTGTCGCTCGCCTATCTCTCGTCGCAACCCATAGTGGCGGATGTAATTGATGTATTCCAACAAGAAGATGGCAACTGCTGCCTGCACGAAAAAAGCGATCACCCCTGCATAACCACAAAACCTGATGACTATCCCGATGAGCAGAATTTCAATAAATACCCCCTGAGCAACCTGATTGTGCCAGACGTCTTTCACCTTGCGTGATTGAACAGACCACGCATCGATAAATTGACTAGGCACCGTTCGAGCTACGAAAACCCAGACGGATTCGCCGAGCCTTGCCGTCGCTGGATCGGCCGTGGTTGCGACGTAGCGGTGATGCGTCTGGTTGTGCTCAACCGTAAAGTGCAGATAGAGAACTGTGAGCAAGTTCATTCGGCCTATCCACCACGGCAAGGAACCACGCCGACGGTGTCCAAGTTCATGCGCGACGACAAGCCCAGATGCGCCCGACTGAACCCCCGTGCTGAGCGACGCAAACAAGGTTGGCCAAGTAAGCCCGCTCTCACAGGCACGAGAAAGCAAGGTGCCTACAGCGACTAACTGGAGCATCGCATGAGCGAAAAGCAAGCATTCAAATGGACGACCTGACTTTCGTGGTGGCCGAGGGTGACGTTCCTGCCCAAAGAGCACATCGAAGAGCGGGCCCAGCCCAAGTACGAAAACGGCGCCGGCAAGACTCCATGTGCCACCGACTACATTCCCTGCGATTACGACCAATGGATTGATCAAACCAAGAAGATGCCACTCCCAAGCCTCCGGCTTTTCGTAACTGTGCGGCAGATATTTCAAGACACGATTCTCGGCGAGCCACTCCTTGTCACTTCGGTCATTCATCATGAACCCTCTCTGATCATCGACACCTGACCGATAGACTCAGGCAGAATTCGATTGGGAGCAGAGCACTCATCACACACAGTCCACCTGCTCAGGCGGGCCACTGATTAGTGTGCCGAAAAAATTACTGTCTGCCTCTGTGTGAACCGACTGCAACCAGTCGTTTCAGGCGTTTTCTTGCGGCGTCTCTTCGGCGGAAAGCCGCACTCGGTCTCGGAAGGCAACTGCAAAACCAATCATGATCACGGCCGCCATGGCAGCAAAGGTGATCCAGAAAGGCTTCCAGGGGAACACGTCCGGCGTCTCAGTAAAGACGTTCGCCACCTGCGGAAACGTCATATTGCCGACATACATGCCGGCTCCGTAGGTCAGCAGAGCAATCAGCCCCTGGGCACTCGCCCGCAATTGCCGCGGCGCAACATGGTCGGTGTAGAGCTGCCCTGTCACGAAGAAAAAGTCGTAGCAGATGCCATGCAGGATGACGGCCAGCGTAAGCATCCAGGCCTGTTCTGCACCAAACGCAAACAGAGCGTACCGAGCCACCCAGGCGAGCATCCCCCCGAGCAGCATCGTCTTGACCCCAAAGCGAGTCAAAAAGAAGGGCATCAACAGCATGAAGCCGATCTCACTCATCTGGCCAAAGGTCATCACGGTCTCACTGCCCAGGCCGAGTGAGTCTTGGATGCCCATCTCACCGATGTACTGATTAGCCATGGCGTAATAGACCGCCAGCGGAATACAGATAAGAAAACTGGCGACTGCAAAAACAGCGAATGCTGGCTGCTTGAGTAGACCAATCGCGTCAAAGCCAAGCAGCTTGGCCACACTGATCGGTTCTCCCTTCGCCTTGGGCGGACTGCTCGGCAAAGTAAAGCAGTAGAGACCGAGCACAAGTGATGTCACCGCCGCTAAAAGAAACGGCAGATTAGTCTTTCCGGCATCATACTCGCTGGCATCCCCGCGCAGCAGGGCGGTGACGCCCGCCGGGAGCAGGCCGCCTTCGAGCAGCGGAGGCAGGAGCGAACCGACAGTGATCCCGGCCGCAATCCAGCCAATCGTGCCCCAGACCCGAACCAACGGAAATTGTTTCTGGGGATTCTTGAGCAGATCGAAGCTGACTGAGTTCACCAATGCGAGCGTCGGCATGTAGCACAGCCCCACGCCGAGGAGCAGCCAGTAAAAACTGCTTGGATCGGCTGCCCCGGCTACGGCATAGAGGAACCCCGCCCCCAGAAGATGGAGCAACCCCAACACCACTTGCCCCGGCAGAAACCGGTCGGCCAGCAGGCCGACAAACAGCGGTGCCACGATCGCGGCAATTGAACCGGTCGAGTAGGCCTGGCCGATGATCAGCCCGACGTCCGACTCGTTTTCAAACATGGTCGCGAGGTACTTGCCCATCGGAACCATCCAGGCTCCCCAGAGAAAGAATTCGAGAAACATCATCACACCTAGCCGGGTCAACGGCAGGCAGGTCCTGTTCGATTCACTGGTTGTGTTACTCATAACGTTCCTTCAGTACCGTCAGGATGCATGGGCTTCGTTTGGATCTGCTTGCATGCTCCCCACTTCCATGCAGCCTCGTTGCCACGAGCATACGAAAGCCCCCTGCCAACGCCTAGCCACAGGCCGAATAACCAGACCACCCAACACGAAAAAAGTGATCTGCCGCCACTTGTGTTCGAATTGGTCAATGAGAAAATAAAGTGTTTCTTATTCATCCCTGCCCGATAGGAATGGTCTCACATGAATGCCCGCGTGAATACCTCCCCCTCTGCTCCCATCTACCGTGGTCCCCTTCCCCACGTCACCACCATCGAGCGGATACCTGTCACCGTCTATGACGACTCCAGCGAGGCAAGCAAGGGTGTGGCTCGTGAAATTGCGGACCTCATTCGTGAACGCGAAGCTGCTGGTCAGCGAACCGTGCTAGGCCTGGCCACAGGCAGCACGCCGGTGGCGGTCTACGACGAGCTGATCCGGCTGCATCAGGAAGAGGGGCTTTCCTTCCGCAACGTGATTACCTTCAACCTCGACGAATACTGGCCGATGGAGCCGGCCGCCCTGCAGAGTTATCACCGGTTCATGCGGGAGCACCTTTTTGATCACATCGACATTCTCCCTGAGAACGTTCACATCCCCGACGGCCAGCTCGCCCGGCAAGACGTGGCTGCCGCCTGCAGCCACTATGAAGAGCAGATCCGTGACGCCGGTGGTATTGATCTGCAGCTGCTCGGCATTGGCCGGACGGGCCACATCGGCTTCAACGAACCGGGAAGCAGCCTGGAAAGCCGCACCCGATTGATCACCCTCGACAGTGTCACCCGAGCAGATGCTGCCAGTGACTTCTTCGGTGAATGGAACGTGCCCCGGCAGGCAATTACGATGGGGGTCGGCTCCATTCTCGATGCCCGCCGGGTCGTCCTGCTGGCTTTCGGTGAACACAAGGCCCCAATCGTCCGCCGGGCGGTCGAAGAGGCACCCAGCAGCCATGTTTCGGCAAGTTCGCTCCAGCAACACCCCGACGCAAAGTTCGTGCTCGACCGCGCCGCGGCGGCAAAACTCACTCGCTTTGAGTCACCCTGGCTGGTCGGCCCGCTGGAATCGATGGACTTGGAATGGACACCCGAGTTGATCCGCAAGGCCGTCATCTGGCTGGCCTTCACTCTGCAAAAGCCAATCCTGAAACTCACCGATGAAGACTACAACGAGCACGGTCTGCAGGACATGCTCTCTCACCGCAACCGTGCCTACGACATCAACATCGATGTCTTCCGGGCCCTGCAAGACACCATCACCGGCTGGCCTGGTGGCAAACCGGGCGAGCAACGCCGGATCCGTGGCATCGCCGCCGATGCCGACACGGGCGTCAGTTCAAAGCGGGTGGTGATCTTCAGCCCACATCCTGACGACGATGTGATCAGCATGGGCGGCACCTTCATCCGCCTCTGCGAACAGGGTCATGAGGTCCATGTTGCCTACCAGACCAGCGGCAACATTGCCGTCTGGGACGAGACGGCCGACGCCCATGTCGACTTTGTCGAGGCCTTCTGCCGCAGCTTCGGAGTCGGCACGAAGACGAGTGAGATTGCCGAGAAAATCCGAGCCTTCCTCCGGGACAAAGAGGCTGGTGCCGTCGACATCCCGGAACTGCAGCAGGTGAAGGGGCTGATTCGCCGAACCGAGGCCCGAGCTGGTGCCCGGTATTCGGGTGTTCATCCCGACCGCATTCACTTCCTCGACCTCCCCTTCTACGAAACCGGACGCGTCCGCAAGAAGCCGATTGGGCCGGAGGACATTCGCATCACTGCCGACCTGCTCGATGCGGTCAAGCCACACCAGATCTACGCAGCTGGCGACCTGTCTGATCCTCACGGCACCCATCGGGTCTGCCTTGCCTCGGTCTTCGAGGCGCTCGATTCCCTCGCGGATCGTGACTGGGTCAAACACTGCGAAGTCTGGCTCTACCGTGGCGCCTGGCAGGAGTGGGAACCGCATGAGATTGACATGGCCGTGCCGCTCTCTCCCGATGAGGTCGAACGGAAGCGGATGGCAATCTTCAAGCATGAAAGCCAGAAAGACCGAGCCCTCTTCCCCGGCCCAACCGACCCCCGAGAGTTCTGGCAGCGTGCGGAAGACCGCAACCGGGAAACCGCTCGGCTCTATGACCGCCTTGGACTTCCTGAGTACGAAGCCCTCGAAGGCTTTGTGCTGCACCGGCCGACCGCGTCCTAGCTGTTCGATAGCTGTCAGGGTATCGCGGGCAGGAGAATTGCGGAAACTCAAACTGGAACTGCGGCACTGCAGCAGAGAAGCCCTGCGGCTTCCACAACAATCGCTGCGGTGAGCATCAGCACCTCATTGAGGCTGCTCGGTCTACTGCCTACGATCGAGCCCACGAAGCGGAAACACCTCCGACGGCGTGTGCTCACGCTGCAAAATCGCCTCAAGCCGCGTTAGTACCGCTGGATGGGCTGCAGCAACATCACGCTCTTCTCCAGGGTCATCTTCGAGATCATACAGTTCCGTCTTGGGGGCACGCTTTTGCAACTGTTGGCGAATAGCCTTCCAACGCCCAGACCAGACCGCCTGCTGACCGCCGTACCCCTGAAATTCACGATAGAGGAACTCGCGGTCTGGTGACGCCTTTCCCATCAAGGCAGGAAGCAGATTCCTGCCATCGGTGGCTGGGCCTGCCAAAGTCTCTAGGCCGGCGGCCGCCATGATTGTTGGGAGCCAATCCTCAAAGCCACTGAGTGCATCACTGGTGGTCCCGGCCGGAATCTTCCCCGGCCAACGAACAACACAAGGCACTCGCACGCCCCCTTCGTACAACGACCCCTTCAGGCCCCGCAACGCTCCCACGCTATCGAAGAATTCGTAATCAACCTCCTCGCGAAGATGAGTCGTGCCGTTGTCGCTGGTAAAGACAACAAGGGTATTGTCCGCGACGCCCATTTCCTCCAGCACATCGAGAAGGGCACCGACCTCAGTGTCGAGCCGAGAGATCATCGCTGCATATGCTGCCCGGGGCGTGAAGTGAGGGGTATAGCCTCCGCGTGGCTTCGTGAACGGAGGGTCATTCCAACCCTGCTTCAGGTATGGCTCTAGGTCCTTATCCGGTATATGCAGTGCGAGATGGGGTAGGGTTGACGGATAGTAAAGAAAAAAAGGCTGGTCTCGTTTGCTACGCAGAAACTCAATCGCTGCGGCATGGATCCGGTCAGGAGCGTACTCGGTTCCCTTGAACCGGTCGTAGCTCCGTGGATCCGTCGGGGCGGCTCCTTGTGTAAGCCCCGCGTGCCCCGGCACAGGCGGATTGTTGGCCAGTACGGTCCGCTGGTCATCATCCCAGAGATAACTCGGATAGTAACTGTGCGCATGAGCCTGGCAGTTGTAGCCAAAGAAGTGATCCAAACCCTGTCGCAACGGATCTCCCGTTGAGCCTGGTCCACCCAGTCCCCACTTGCCATAGGCTCCCGTAGCGTAGCCGGCAGCTTGCAACACCGCAGCAATAGTCTCCTCCGCAGCGGGAAGTGGAATCTGCCCCTCGGGTGGCGTCGAGCGATTGTCCCGAACAAACGCGTGCCCTGGATGTTTTCCCGTCAACAGCACACACCGAGACGGCGCACAGACCGCGTTTCCGGCATAGTGCCGCGTTAGCCGCACGCCCTCGGTGGCGAGCCGATCAACGCATGGCGTCTGAATGCGTTTCTGGCCATAGCAGCCAAGTTCCTGATAGCCGAGATCATCAGCGAGGATAAAGAGCACATTCGGTGGACCAGCCTGAGCACGGTGAGCTGGTGGCAACTCCTGAATCTCAAGGTCCTTGAATCGAACCTCTGCCGTGGCATTGCCATGGATTTGGAGGGCTATCACGCCAGCCTTAAGCAGGCCCGGCTCGGTCTCGGTGTAGTCGACCGTCTGGATGCCATTGACCCAGAGTTGGATGTGGTCGCCCTCGGCACGAATGCGATAGTCGTGCCATTGGCCGGGCTGGGAGACCGTCTGCAACACCGTGTCTGATGGCCGGGCAAGAAACCGTCTGCGACGGGATTCATCGTAGAGAGCACCATCGTGGCCGTGGCCGAAGTCAGCCTGGTAGCCGATGACCTCGTGGCTGCCACCAAGCCGTTCACTGCGAAACTGGATGCCAGAGTTCACAAATCCATCGGTGCCCGACAGTTTGATCTTCAGCCGCAAGTCGAAGTCGCTATACCGCTTCGTGGTGCAGAGAAAATCATTCTTTGCCTGCTTACGATCGAGGGAACCGCCCACAATCTGGCCAGTCTCGATTCGCCAGACCCCGTCGGTATCCCCTTCCCACCCCGCGAAGGTTGCCCCGTCAAAAAGCGGTGCTGCATTCACAAACGAGCGACCAGCTAGTTCTCCCGTGAACACGATTGCAACCACTACGCACAAGCCATCCCGAATCAGCCGGCAAACATCCCTCGACCGTTTCATGGTGTTCCTCCATCTGCGTGCAGACGTTGCCTTACTTCATACCAACGGAAGAGTGCCTGGGTGCCTGCCTGCCCCTGCCCTGCCGCTGCCAGGGCCTCATATAACCGTTCCGCCACCTCCAAGCCCGGGAGGTCACAACCCGTGCGCTCAGCCTCTTCCCGAGCAAGGTGTATGTCTTTGACAAGGTGCTGCACCAGAAAGCCCGGGGCGTTGTCACCGGCCAAGGCCCGCGGTGCAAGATTCGTCAAGGCCCAACTGCCTGCAGCCCCACCGCTGATCACCTGCTGCACCGCTGCAGGATCAAGCCCACCTGCCTCGGCCATCGTCAGCGCCTCACACCAGGCCACCATGCCGACTGCGACAGCCACCTGGTTCGCCAACTTACACCGCTGCCCACTACCTGGCGGGCCCAGCCGCGTCACGGCCTTTCCCAGAATCTCCAGCAACGGCTTGGCCCGCTCAAAGGATGCCTGATCTCCACCAACCATGATCACCAGCGTTCCAGTGCGAGCCCCCAAGTCGCCGCCAGAGACCGGCGCATCGATAGCCGCCAGGCCGCGTGCAGTCGCAGCCGTGGCAATCCGCTCCGCCAGCCGGGGGCTCGACGTCGTCATGTCGATCAGCAGGCTGCCAGAAGCAGCCGCTCTGATAATGCCGCCGCTTCCGTCACTCCCGAAATAGACCTGTTCCACATCGCCCGGCAGGCCAAGCATGGTGATCACCACCTCACCGGCTGCAGCAGCCGACTCGGGGGTGTCATGCCAGCAGGCACCACCCTGAAGCAGCGGCTCTGCCTTCGCTCGGGTACGGGTGTGGACATGCAGCGGATGGCCAGCGGTGAGCAGATGCTTGGCGATACTCCCGCCCATGATGCCGGTGCCAATCACGCTCACGGGAGCAGAAGTCTGGATCACAACGGAGCCTCCAAGGGCTAACGAAATGCGGGCCGGTGAGGGTAGCATAACAGGGCACCGCCCCTGAGCGATCCATCCGCCCTCTCATCCTTCATCCTCACCACTCATCCTCACCATGAAGATCATTCGCTTTCGCAGTGGGTCGACCACTCAACTCGGCAACCTCCACGACGACAGCCGGGTGACGCTGCTTGCAGGCGATCTCTTCACCCAGTTCCAGGACACTGGCACGCCTGCGACCGTTGACCAACTCCTCGCCCCGCTTGAGCCCCGCGACATTCTTTGCGTTGGCCTCAATTACCGCCAACACGCGACTGAGACCGGTGCCGAACCACCAGAGCATCCCGTCCTCTTCCTGAAGAACTCCGGCGCCCTCCAGCACCCGGGTGGCCCGATCCTGCTGCCACGCGCCTTGCGAAGCGATCGGGTTGACTATGAATCTGAACTCGCTGTGGTGATCGGCAAACGCTGCCACAACGTCTCCCGCGACGAGGCACTCAGTCATGTGCTCGGCTACACCTGCGGCAATGACGTCTCAGCCCGGGACTGGCAGAAGCACGGCGGTGGTGGCCAGTGGTGCCGGGGCAAAACCTTTGCCACCTTCTGCCCACTTGGGCCAGCGCTGGTGACCACCGATGAAATCCCCGACCCCAACAACCTGACGATCCGCACCATTCTCAATGGCCAAGTGATGCAAGACTGGAACACTGCCGACATGATCTTCGATGTGCCGGCCCTCATCGAGTTTCTCTCTGCCAGCATGATCCTCAACCCTGGCACGGTGATCCTCACCGGCACGCCCCACGGCGTTGGCTTCGCCCGCACACCACCGGTCTTCCTGCAACCTGGCGACACAGTCACGGTCGAAATTGAGGGCATCGGTAGCCTCACCAATCCGGTCGCCGAAGAACCCTGTCCTGCGTGAGCAAGCCTCCGCTTTACAACACTCCTGCCACCAGTTTTAACTTTTCCCCGAAAACCATCTCCCTAGCCATTGCCCGCCTCTAAAAGGGACAGAACTATGAATGATTCGACCCTCCGCCCCCGGCCGCTTCTGCTAGCATTCTCGCAGTTCTGCATGCTGATGGGCTGCCTTTGGCCCGCTCATGCCTCAGCAGGTGACACCATGCCCGCACACCATTTTCGTCCTCCAACCGGCAGGCGGTTTGGCACCCTGCCTGATGGCAGTGCGGCAACGCTTTACACACTCACGGTACCGGGAGGCTGGCAGGCCACGATCACTGACTATGGTGCCACCCTGACCAGCATGCTGGTCCCTGGGGCCGACGGAAAGCCTGTTGATGTGGTGCTTGGCTTCGACTCACTGGTAGGTTACCTCGATGAACCGCCATATTTCGGATCGATCTGCGGACGCTTCAGCAATCGCATCGCCAACGGTCAATTTACACTCACTGGAAAACGCTACACGCTGGCCTGCAACAACGGCCCGAATCATCTCCACGGTGGCCCCAATGGCTTTGACAAAAGGCGGTGGACAGCGACCCCTCTTCTCTCTGAGAAAGGGCCGGCGGTCGACCTCGAACTGACCTCGCCCGCTGGCGAGGAGGGCTATCCTGGTACGCTCACCGCCCGAGTTCGCTACACCCTGACGCCTGACGGTGAACTCTGGGTGGAGATGGAGGCCACCACGGATGCTCCCACCCTGGTCAATCTCGTCCACCACTCCTACTGGAACCTCGCCGGCCACGCCTCCGGCAGCATTGCCGACCACACTCTCTCTGCCCACGCCAGTCGCTACCTGCCGCTTGACGCCGGTGGCATTCCGACTGGGGCTCTTGCTGACGTGACAGGCACCGCCTTTGATTTTCGGCCAACGCCCTCGGCATCAGTCCGCCTGGGTAACGCCATCGCCGTCCTCACCCCATCCCCTGAGGGTGCACCCGTCGGGGGTGTCGATCACTGCCTCGTACTCGATGATTGGCAGCCTGACGGAGCCCTGCGACCGGCAGTCCTGCTGACCGATCCAGCCAGCGGTCGCAGCCTTGAAATCCTGACCGATCAGCCCGGCATCCAGGTCTACACCGGCAACTACCTCGA
>WTHB01000026.1 GCA_011523305.1 Planctomycetaceae bacterium
CGCCCTGAGTGACGCCCTGAGTGAACGGGGTGGCGACGCTCGCTTGCGTCTGTGTGCACGGTCAAACGCGTGCCTCCCTGGCCTCATTCAACGGCGGGAAACGGGAGCTGTACCTTGATCGTCGTGCCGGTGCCAGGTGCCGATTCCACCGAGCAGGTCCCCGCCACAAGCCGCGCCCGCTCGCGGATGCTGATCAGGCCGAAGCCGTTCCTGTCCGCGGCCTGCTGCTCAAACCCGCAGCCAAAATCGCTTGTGGTGATCTCGACATGGGCAGCCGTCCGGCAGACGTTCAGGTCGACCCGCTCGCTCCCACTGTGTTTGCGGGCGTTGTTGAGCGACTCCTGGACCACGCGATAGACCGTCGTCTGCAGGGGCTCAGGAATGGTGTCGATGTCGGGCGTGATCTCCAGCGAGACCGTGATGCCGCTTTGCTGCAGGTCGTTGGCTAGGTCACTGATCGCGGCGTGGAGGCCAAGATCATCAAGCACTGCCGGGCGGATGCCACGAATCACTCGGCGGCCTTCTTCGATGCCCTTTGTTAAACAGTTGATAACGGAATCGATCGCCGCCACGGATGCTTCGGGAAGGTCACGACTTCGAATGCCCTCCAAGATCATCTTGGAGCCGATGGCATACTGGATCAGCCCGTCATGAAACTCATGACAGAGAAACTGTTTTTCATTCTCCTGCACCTCGATGAGGCTGCGAAGTACCTGTTCACGCTCGGCCAACGCCTGACGAGCCTGCTGGAGTTCCGTGATGTCAGCCGAAATACCACCGACGGCCACCACGCGATGCTCATCATCACGAACCGGGAATTTGACGGAGAGATAGGTCCGTTCTCCGTTGGCTGCCGTGATAACCTCTTCAAACGTCTTGGTCTTCCCTGACGCAAAGACCTCGCGGTCGCTCTCAAGAAAGGAGCGGGCGGTGTCCTTTGGGTAGTAATCAAAGGGTGTCATGCCCGGCTGAAAGTCCTTCATGACGGGCCAGAGTTCGACATGCCGGCGATTCGCCAGCAAATAGCGGCCCGCTTCATCCTTTAGGTAGATCGCCGCAGCGGAGTTGTCGATGATCGTCTGCAGCAGCGTCTCGTTTTCCTTCGCCCTAGCCTGAGCCAGGTGTTGTTCGGTGACGTCAAGCACGGTGCCGATAAAGCCGGTACAGGTATCTTTGGTGTCGACGATGGGGCGGAACGTTGACAGAACATGCCGTTGACTGCCGTCGGGTCGGATGATTCGTAATTCGTTGAGGTATGTCCTCCGGCTGCGAACGCTTTCTTCCCACTTTGCAAGCACCTGCCCCAAGTCGTCAGGGTGAACGGAATTGGCCCAGCCCTGCCCCAGCGTCTCCTGCTGGGTGAGGCCGCTGATTTCGCTCCAGGCATCATTTCCAAACGTGCACTGGCCCTCGGGATCAGCCATCACGATTCCCATGGGTGCCCGGTGAGCCAGGGTTTCAAACAGCTGGTGGCTCGTGCTGAGGTGCCGCCGAGTTTTGAGCAGCAGTCCAAGCAGAATTCCGCAGGCCCCAAGGCAGGCGGCAATGATCCATGCAGCCATTCAGACTTCTCCCCGGTACTTCGTTGGTGCCTTCTGCCTGCTTCCCCGCTGAGAACTGGAGGCTACCACGGGTGAGGGGTTTAGGTCGAGAAGCCGGAGAGTCAGTGCTGCGTATGGCCAGGGAGGCGAGTTCTTTGGGCTGTCACCAGCGAGAGGCGGCCCAGAGCCCGACGATGGTGATCAGCACCAGCGTGCCGCCAATGGCGTAGAGCGGCGGCATGTTCCAGAGCATGCGGCGGAGCGAAATCGCCAGCATTGCGGAAGGTTCGCTCTGGAGCAGACTGGCAAAGGCAACCATTGGGAAACTCCTTTCATGACCGGCGAAAGAGCCGTGTTTTCAGGTTGGAACACTGCCTGAAGTGTACTGCCTCGCGCCCAGGAACAGGAATCGGCGACGCCGGTCGCGTCCATTCGGTTTCCTCGGGTGGCTACAGGAATGGAAAAGGCCCCGCAGTTGGGGAAACTGCGGGGCCTCAAAGCGGCTCTAGAAGTGTGGGTCTTTGGGGGGGGAACAGCCGCTGAAAAGATCCTGTTGTTTTGTTTTCGAGGGCCTCGCTGAGCCATGGCTCGTCATCCCTCGTCTTCGAACTATACCCGCTGCCAGCGATCATGTCGAATCAATTTTTTCTCCCGCCTGAGCCGACCGAAATACCGGGGGGCGGCTGCTATCATGCTCGCAGGATTGTGGCGGTTTAGGCCGCCCTCGATTTCCGTCTCCCGCCAGTTTCGCCTCGCCTCCACTCCCCGTTTTTTCCCTTGCAGTGAGATTCGTCACCCATGGCCGCAACGCAGATCGACCCGTTTTCCGCCCGCTCAACCTTTGACACCGGCTCCGGCACCGCCAGCCTCTATCGCCTGCGGGCCCTCGACGATGCCGGCGTGACCACTACTGCCCGACTTCCCTACTGCCTGCGGACGATTCTTGAGGCCCTCTTGCGGACCTGCGACGGCTATGAGGTGACCGAGACCGATGTCCGGAACCTCGCCACCTGGGAGGCAGCCAAGCCGGCCCCCGTCGAAGTGCCCTTCAAGCCGGCCCGGGTCGTCCTGCAGGACTTCACCGGAGTGCCCTGCGTGGTCGACCTGGCTGCCATGCGGGCGGCGATGCAGCGGCTTGGTGGCGACGCCAACAAGATCAACCCGCTGGTGCCGGTCGATCTGGTGATCGACCACTCGGTGCAGGTTGATTACTTCGGCTCAGCCGATGCCCTTGGCAAGAACGTCGATATTGAGTTCGCCCGCAACGCTGAGCGGTATGCCTTCCTCCGCTGGGGCCAGCAGGCATTTGAAAACTTCCGGGTCGTGCCGCCGGCGATCGGCATCGTGCATCAGGTCAACCTTGAGTTCCTGGCTGGCGGCGTCTTTCTGCGGCCCGATCCGGCCGGCGGGAGCACGCCCGTCGCTGTGCCTGACACGCTGGTCGGGACCGACAGCCACACCACCATGATCAACGGCCTCGGGGTCGTCGGCTGGGGTGTGGGCGGCATTGAAGCCGAGGCGGTGATGCTCGGGCAGGCGCTGTCGTTGCTGATGCCCGAGGTGGTCGGCTTTGAGTTGACCGGGGACCTGCCCGCAGGGGCGACCGCGACCGATCTGGTGCTGACTGTCACTGAGGCGCTCCGCAAGGAAGGCGTGGTCGGCAAGTTCGTAGAGTTCTTCGGCCCTGGCCTCGCGGGCATGACCCTGGCCGACCGGGCGACGATCGCCAACATGGCACCAGAGTACGGGGCGACGATGGGCTTCTTCCCCGTCGATGACGAGACGCTGGCTTACATGAAACTGACCGGCCGTTCGGCTGAGCGGGTGAATCTCGTCGAGCGCTACACGAAGGAGCAGGGGCTGTTCCACACGGCGACGGCAGCCGAGCCGGAGTTCACCACGCGGCTTTCCCTCGACCTGGGCAGTGTGGTGCCGAGCCTGGCCGGTCCGAAGCGACCGCAGGACCGGGTGCCGATGGTGCAGGTCAAGCAGGCCTTCCACAACGCCCTCACCGCACCGACGTCCAGCCGTGGCTTTGCCCTGCCCGAGGCCGAATTGGCTCGCCATGCCACCGTAGCCAACAATGGTCAGTCAGCTGAAATCGGCCACGGCGCGGTGGTGATCGCCGCCATCACTAGCTGCACGAACACCAGCAACCCCAACGTGATGGTGGCCGCCGGGTTGCTCGCCCGCAAGGCGGTGGCCATGGGGCTGACCACGAAGCCCTGGGTCAAGACAAGCCTCGCTCCCGGATCCCGCGTCGTCACCGACTATCTCGACAAGTCGGGGCTGGCGAGCGACCTCGATGCCCTCGGTTTTGAGACCGTTGGCTACGGCTGCACCACCTGCATCGGCAACTCGGGGCCGCTGCCAGCACCGGTGGCGGCTGCGGTGAATGAGGGCGATCTGGTCGCCGCCGCCGTGCTCTCGGGCAACCGGAACTTTGAGGGCCGGGTCAATCCGCTGGTGAAAGCCAACTGGCTGGCCAGCCCGCCGCTGGTGGTGGCCTATGCGTTGGCCGGCACGATCGACATCAACCTCGAGACCGATCCGCTCGGGACGGGCAGCGACGGCCAGCCGGTCTATCTCCGCGACATCTGGCCAACGCCTGACGAGGTCCGCCAGACGGTGGCCGAGGCCGTGCTGCCCGAGCAGTTCCAGAGTCGCTACGGCAATGTCTGGCAGTCGAATGAACGCTGGAACGCCGTGCCGACGTCGTCGGGTGACCTCTACGGCTGGCAGGATGCGAGTACCTACATCCAGGAGCCGCCGTTCCTCGCGGAGTTGACCTGCGACGCTGAGCCGCCGGCCAGCGTGACGGGGGCCCGGGTGCTGCTGGCCCTCGGTGACAGTGTGACGACCGACCACATCTCGCCGGCCGGCAGCATCGCCAAGGACAGCCCGGCAGGTCGTTACCTGGTGGAGCACGGAGTGCCGCCGGAGGAGTTCAACAGTTACGGGGCGCGCCGCGGCAACGACCGGGTGATGACCCGGGGGACGTTCGCTAACATCCGAATCCGCAACCTGCTGGCCCCCGGCACGGAAGGGGGCGTCACCCGGCTGCTGCCCGAGGGTGAGCAGATGGCCGTCTACGACGCGGCGGTCACCTACCGCGAGCGGGGCGTGCCACTGGTGGTGCTGGCTGGGGCCGAGTATGGCACCGGCAGTTCCCGTGACTGGGCGGCCAAGGGCACGATGCTGCTCGGCGTGCGAGCCGTGCTGGCAACCAGCTTTGAGCGGATTCACCGCTCAAACCTGGTCGGCATGGGTGTCCTGCCGCTGGTCCTGCCGAAGTCCTGGCAGGACCTCGGTCTGACTGGCGAGGAAACCTTCGACATCCCCTTTGACGGCCTCACACCGCGGGGCACGGTTGACGTGACGGTGACCAAGGCCGACGGCACCAGTCAGACGATTCCCTGCACGGTGCGAATCGACACGCCGGTCGAGCTCGATCAGTTCCGGGCTGGCGGCATCCTGCCCTTCGTGCTGCGGAAGCTGCTCGCGTAGACGTGACCGCAGGCTCAGCGTCCTGCGACGAGCCCGGTCTGATTTAGTCCTCAAAAAGGAAGCCAGCAATGAAAACGACTTGGCTCGTGCTCCTGGCCACGCTGCTTCCCCTGGCAGTGGCTGCTCGGGGGAGTGAAGCGTCCGAACCAGCCGGCAAGGCCCCCCCGCAGAAGCCTCCGCAGGCGATCGCCCCGACCTTCCGCGATGTGTCGTACGGCCCGCACGCGAAAGAGCTGCTCAATTTCTGGCAGCACGACGCGGCCATGCCTGCTGGCGTGCTCCTGAAGATTCATGGAGGTGGCTGGATGGGGGGCAAGAAGGACGAGACCCTGCGGCCATACGAGATCGCGCAGGGGTATCATGTCGCCTCGATCAGCTATCCGCTGGTCAATGAAGGGGCGCGGCAGCCAGCCATGCTCCAGGCCGCACTGCGGGCGGTGCAGTACCTGCGGTACAAGGCGCAGGAGTGGGGGATTGACCCCGAGCGGATCGTGGTGACCGGGGGCTCGGCCGGTGGCTGCTCCAGCCTGTTGGTTGCGCTTCACGATGACGTGGCTGATTCGGATAGCACCGATCCGGTGCAACGGTGTTCCTCGCGGGTGGCCGCCGCAGCGGTTGCCGGCGCCCAGACAACCCTCGACCCGTTTGTCATCAAGGAACGCATCGGTGAGAAGACGTTCGGCAACCCGATGCCCTACAAGCCATTTAGCGCTGAGACTGCTGAGGAGTTGATGGAGCACTGGGAGCAGTACCAGGAGCTCGTTCGTGAGTGCTCCCCCGTGACGCATCTCAGTGCTGACGATCCGCCGCTCTACCTGATGTACAACGTCGATCGCCTCGTTCCTGCCCCGAGTTCGTCCAACGGCATTCACAGCCCGGTCTTTGGGGAAATCATGCAGGAGGCCTGCCGAAAAGTCGGCGTCGAGTGTCACCTGGAATACTGGGAGAAAGACCGGCCGAAGCCGGCTGTCACCCGGGCCGAATTCCTCCAACGGTTCCTCGTGGCACCGGTCGGAGGCTAGCCACCCCCGAAATCAGCCCGGCGTTGCTGTCATGCTTGGCACCGGGGTGGCCACGGGGGCCGAGGGGCCGAAGATCGGGTCGTGCTGCCAGGCTCGACTCCAGCGGATCGAACGCCGGAGGAGGTCGTCGGTCACCACCAAGACCGCCGGTAGCAGAATCAACTCGGCAACTGTCGCAGCTAACACGGCGGCACAGGCCAGCCGGCCGAATCCCGCCAGGGACGGCACGCTGCTGACGGTCACCGCTGCAAAGCCGACCCCGAGCACAAGCCCGCCGAGGACCACGGGGTTGCCGGTTTCGACCACGGCCCGCCGGACGGCGGAGGCAATTGATACGCCCTCGCGGCGGTGCCGTGCAAGTGCCGAGAGCACGTGCACGGTGTCGTCCACGGCCAGTCCAAGGCAGACGTTGAAGACGATCACCGTGGCCGGATCGAGCGACCGGCCACTGGCCACCATCATCGCGGCAATCACCGCCAATGGAAAAACATTCGGAATCAGGCTGACCAGCCCAGCTACGGGTGAGCGGAAGGCGAGGGCCAGGATGGTGCCGATGACGAGCACCTCAAGCAGCAGGCTGCCGCCGAGATCACGGATCAACTGCCGAATGTTGCGGGCTGAGACGACCGACATGCCAGCCAGATCGATCTGCCAGCCGGCGTGGCGTGCCTCCAGTCTGTCGAGCTGGGCGTCAATGTCAGCGTAGACCTGTTCGAGATGCCGAGAGCCGGCATCGCTGACGCGGGCCCGCACAATGGCCATGCCGGTGGCGGGATCGACCAACTCGGCAACGGCATCCTCCGGCAGCCGGCGACGGGCTCGGTCAGGCATGTCAGCAACGATCGAGGCGAGGGAAAGCGGCCGGCTGGCGACGTCGGCGTGTTCAATGATCGTGTGCACCTCGCGAAGCGTGCCGAGAACCGCATCGGCCCGCCAGTCGACGTCGTCCGGCCACCGGACCACCACGTCAACGCCCATCACCCCGCCGAACTCGGCATCGACTGCCCGCAGGGCCTGCGAGGCTTCGGCCTCACGGGGCAGGGCATCGATCACGCGGTTGTCGGCATCAACCCGCATGCCGACCGCGGTCAACAGGACTGTGCCGACAAGACCGGCCAGGGCGATCGGCCGAGCGTGCGTGATCGAAAAGGCTGCCAGCTGCCCAGCAGTGCGGCTGGCCAGTCGCCAGGAGCGGCCCAGCCGGAGCCCCTGACAGAGGCGGGTCGAGGCCAGCAACGGCGTCAGCAGGGTGACGGCAGCAAAGCTGGCCAGCGCCCCCGCGGCGGCGGCAATCCCAAACGTCTGCACCGCCTCGATGCGGGCGGCGGCCAGTGACGCAAACCCAATCGCGGTGACGATGCTGGTCAGCCCGCAGGCCGTACCAACCCGGCGAATCGCACCGGTGGAGGCGGCACAGGCATCCTTGCCCCGGCGGACACTCCGCCGCATGTCTTCAATGAAGTGAATCGAGTCGCAGGTGCCGACTACAAGAGCGAGCGAGGGCACGACGCTGGTGAGAATGTTGATGGGGGCGCCGCAGAGCCCGAGGAGACCCATGGCCCAGACAGCACCCACGGCCGGGGGCAGGCAGGCAACCAGTGTTGACCGCAGGCTGCGGGCGATCGTCGCGGAGAGGATCATCGCCAGGGTCAGCCCCAGGGAGTTAAAAATCAGCATGTCTCGCCGCAGTGCCAGGGTGGCCTCATGCCGCAGGGGTGGCAGGCCGGTCAGTTGCAGTTCAAGCCCGGCGGTGGCGACCTGCTCGAGGGTCGTGGCAATGGTGGCAATCGTCTGCTGAAGCTGGGGCGGCTGGTCGGCACCTGGCTCGAGTCGCAGCACGATCAACGTGGTCGAGCCGTCGTCGGAAAGCAGGTGGCCCTGAATGAGCGGGTGAACTGCCGTGCGTTTGCGGGCTGCCTCGAGCCGGTCGGTATCGAGGGGGCCGTCGGTTCGAGGAATCACCGGCAGGATGGCGCCGGCCACGCCCTGCCGGCGGACGTCAAACATCGACCGGACCTGTTCAACCTCAGGCAGCGCGGACAGCCGCTCGGTCAGGGCTCGAAGATCGGAGAGGGTCGGTTCGTGAAACAGGTCGCCTGCCGTTCGCTGCACGCGGATTATGCAGTCGCGGTCGGGGGCGCCGAACCGTTCGCCAACAGCATCGATGAGCGCAAATTCCTCGTCGATCGCCGACGTGCCGGTCCAGCCAGACGGGCGAACGCTCCGCAGCAGGGAGCGGAGGTCGTCATCAATCCGGATCCGGGTCAGGCCGTAGCCGGTCAGGCCTGTGATCAGGAGGACAGCGAGGAGGCTCCAGCGTCGCCACTGTCCGCCGGAAGGAGGTGGTGCTCGTCCGGATCGACGATCCAGCCCCGACAGGTCGTCGCTCCGCAGTGGCACCGAATGGCGGTCTCGGCTGGCCAGCAGTAGTCGATCAGCAGTTGTTCGCCGGGGGCGATTGGGCGGATGGTCTGCAGCCACAGGCGGTCTTCCTGCTCGCGGGTCTCTTCGTCCTCCCAATAGAAAAGTTCACAGTTGGGATCGCAACTGTGATTCAAAAAACGCAGGGGTGCAGCCGGTTCCAGCAGTTTTCCGCTGGGCAGGCCCATGCAATAGTTGGGGTCGTCAGGGTAATCGTCGAAGATTTCGCCGGAGATTTCGCAGAGGAGTTCGTCGGCAGGTAGGTGCCGGCGGGCAAAGACCCCGGTGCCCACCGGCGTTTCGCCGAGTTCGACCAGCGTTTCGAGGGAATGACCGGCGATGGCATCGGCGAGTGTGGGGGGCGTGGTGTTGTCGGGGGCGGGGTCGGTTGACGATCCGGATGATGGCATGGACGGCTCGGTTTCTTCTATGCTGCTTCTGTGCTGCGGAACAGGCTGGTGGCCGCCCTTGGGGGCGAGCAAAAAAACAGAGGCTGCGAACCGGCATCCGGCCCGCAGCCCCAATGAACGTGGGAACTGTACCGATGAAGGTGAGTGATCGTCAACGCAGTCGACCGAACCGGGGGCGGCAGGCGGAGTGCGCGGTGGTGGTTGCCACGCTGGTTTTGCTGCTGCCAGGAAGAGCAGCAGCCGAGCCGACCAGTGACGACGAGTCCGGCCAGCGGGCGACGCTGCGCATCGCCTGCTTCAACACCGAAGTCCTGACGATTCCCGGAGAGTGGAGTCGCCTGGCCCGGTTTCGCTTCACGCCGGCACGGCAGCGGCACCTTGAAGGGGTCGCGGCGGTGGCCGAGGCGATTGATCCGGACATTCTCGTGCTCTCCGAGGTGACCTCGGCTGCAGCGGTGGACGCCCTCGCGGCCATTCTCCGGGACAAGGGGATGGGAGAGTTCCGTGGGCATCATGTCGATGGACGTGACAGCTACACGGGGTTTGATGTGGCGTTCGTCTCGCGGATTCCACCCGATCGGGTTGCCGGGGAGACCATTCACCTGT
This sequence comes from Planctomycetaceae bacterium, assembly GCA_011523305.1. Lineage (GTDB taxonomy): Bacteria > Planctomycetota > Planctomycetia > Pirellulales > UBA1268 > UBA1268. Next base: position 9,508 of record WTHB01000026.1, read on the forward strand.
TCACGCCGGCACGTATACCGCGAGTGGCAGACCGTGATGACCAGACGGTCGATCTGTCCTGGATGGTGGAGCCCTACGAGAAGCCCGACCGTGACGGGGAACTGCATGAGGACATCGCGGTGCTCAAGCGGCATGCGGTCAGTTTCTTCACGGTGGCCGGCCACCGCCTTGGGCTGGTCGGCCTGCACCTCAAAAGCAACCCCAGTGATCCGGCAGCCAACGCTCTGCGGATGGCCGAGGCGGCGATTGTGCGGCAGATAGTCGGCCGAGAGATCCTGCCGCGGGGCTATCTGCCGATCGTGCTGGGCGACATCAACGACTACGACCCCGACGTCCCGATGGCTGACACGTTTCGGACCACCAAGACCGAAGTGCTGCGGCACCTAAAAGATATTGATCCTGTCACGCCGGGCATTGAACTGGTCAATGCGGCGGGGTTCATTCCCCGCGTGGCTGATCGGTTCTCGTCACACTGGGACTACAACGAGAACGGGGCGGCTGACAGCGATGATGTATTCACACTGATCGACCACATTCTGCTCGACCGGCGGCTGGTGCCGGCCGTGCGGCGGGTCTTTATCTGCCACGCCAGCAGCCTGGCGGTGTCAGACCACTTTCCGGTGGTGGTGGACCTCGATCTCTCGGCGGTCCCGGTGGCGAGTCCCTGACTGAAGGGGCGGGTGGCCATTCTTAGCCAGCCACTTCAGCCCGCACCCGTTCCAAAAGTGTTTTGGTGGCCCGGATGCCTTCTGGCTCGGAGAGATCCTTCCCCTCGTATTCAATGCCGACATAGCCGTGGTAGCCGGCTGCAAGCACCAGCGCGAGCATCCGTCGATAGTCGGTGGCCGTCTCGTTGCCGGCAGCATCAAAGGCGTGGCTCTTAGCACTGACGCCCTTGGCAAAGGGCAGCAGTTCCTCGACACCGGCATACCGGTCGTAGTCGTAAAAGTTGCCAAAGTCGGGCAGCGTGCCGCAGTTGGGCTTGGCCACCTGCTGCATCACCCCGGCCAGCCAGCGGCCGTTGCTCGAGAGCCCCCCATGATTCTCGACGATGACGTTGAGGTCGAGCTGGCCGGCGTAGTCTGCCAGTCGCGCCAGGCCATCGGCAGCGAGTTTCTGTTGCTCCTCGAAGGACCCGGCGCTGGCCGCATTGACCCGGATAGAGTGGCAGCCCAGTCTTTTGGCGGCCTCAACCCAGGGGAAATGGTTTTCGATGGCCTGCGTTCGGGCGGTGGCGTCGGGATCACCCAAGTTGCCGAGTCCATCGCACATGATCAGCAGATTGGTCACGCCCTCGTCCTTGGCTCGCTGGTCCAGCGTGGCTAGGTAGTCATAGTCCTTTGCCCGGTCCTTGAAAAACTGGTTGACGTATTCGACTGCAGCGATGCCGTAGGCCCGCTTGGCTTCCCGGGGGAAGTCAAGGTTGTCGAGGGTGCCGGCAAAGATTGTCCGATGCAGCGACCACTGGGCAAGTGAAATCTGAAACAGCGGTGGAGCCTGCTCGGTCGCTGTTTCGCCTCGGGCAAACGGTGCCCCACCGGCAAGGCCGATGGCGGCCACCAACTGGTTGAACTGACGGCGGCTACAGGGATGAGGGCTCGGCATCGGTGGAGTTCCGGGGGGCTTGGTCGGCTTCTGGGGCATAGGTTCTCCCACGATACGACATGGCAACGCGAACAAAGGCAAGAGCAGCCAGCAGCATGACGCCGGTGAAGAACCAGTAGTAGTTTGCCCCGGCAAGCAAGGCCGCAACCGGCTTCAGGCTCAACAGGCCATTGATGACGGCGGTGAATTCATTTCCGACGGCGACGCTTGCCAGGTAAAGACTCATCACAATCGACTTGATGCTCGGCGGCGCCTGCGTGTAGCTGAACTCAAGGCAGGTGATGCTCACCATCACTTCGGCTGCGGTCAAGAGCGCGTAAGCGAGGACCTGCCAGCCGATGGAGGGGCTGCCGCCCGCGTCGATCCAGAACTGAATCAGACCGCTGATTGAAAATGCCGGCACGGTGAGGAACATGCCGATGCCGATCTTGCGGAGCGGCGTGAGCGGAAAGTAGCGGTTGATGGCCGGGTATGTCACATACGAGAAGAGGGGCACGAACAGCAGGATGAAAAGCGGGTTGACTGCCTGCAGTTGACTGGGCAGAAGTTCGAGCTGCTGAAGGCCGCTGGGCAACCAGGTCAGTCCACGAAACAGTTGCATGTCCATCGACTTGGCTTGTAGCACCCAGGCGCTGGCGGTCTGGTCGAACAGGCACCAGAACGCGGCCACGCAAAGATAGATTGGCACCAGGCTAGCCAACGCCCGCAGGCCGTCGCCGCTGAAGGCTTCGCGGAGAAAAGCCCGGCCCCGAGGTGGCACGTGGACGAAGGTGTGGCGTCCCAGCCAGAAAACCAGCGTCGCCACTGCCATGAGGATGCCGGGCACCCCGAAGGCCAGGCTCGGCCCGGGATGAATTCCAAAGCTGGCGAGGGACTCGGCGATACCGCCGAACACCGCCTGGAAACTTTTGGGGTCGAGCAGGATCGGCGTCAGCAGCGTGCTGGCGAGGGCCCCGAGGTTGATGGCCAGATAGAACCATCCGAACACCCGACTCAGCAGGTGGCGGTTGGCCGTGCCGAATTGGTCGCCGACGTGGGCTGAGACACAAGGTTTGATCGCCCCGGTGCCGACGGCGATCAATGCCAAGCCGACGCCCAGCCCCAGGCGGGTTTCATCGACCGCCAGGGAGAGGTGCCCCAGGCAGTAGATGATCGACAGCCAGAGAATGGTCTGGTATTTGCCGAACAGCCAGTCGGCGAGGATGGCGCCCACCAGCGGGAAGAGATAGCCCGCCACCACGAAAGAGTGGAGGTAAAACTTGGCGTCCTCTGGCCCCATCACCGCCAGATTGCCGCTCTGGTCGAGCAGGTGTTCGGTCATGAAGACGGCTAAAATCGCCTTCATGCCATAGAAGGAGAAGCGTTCCGCCGCTTCATTGCCGACAATGTAAGGGATGCCCCGGGGCATCCGGGCGGTTTCGGTTGGAGCCGTGCGGTACGATGCGTTCATGGGCGATCCTGGCGGTCGCGCGGGTGAGGATCTGCCCGCCGGCCGAGCAATCCGTTGATGTGACAAGAGCATGACCCAAACGCAACCCGGCTGGCAAGCAGAGTCGCCCGACGGCTGGTTGATGGTGACCGTCGATCGGCTGCCGGCCTGGATGCTGTCGGCCTGGGGCGCTACCTGGGTTGCAACGCCCGCCGTGACACGGATCGCTACGGCTGGCCTGGCCTGTGACCGCGTGCTGGTGCGGTCGACCGATCCTGCGGACAGCCTTCGGGAACTGCTGACGGCCCACCTGCCAGTAGCTGCGGCAGCAGGTCCGCAGGCTGCGGGCCCCCTGGCTGCCGCTGCCGCGCGGGGCTGGAAGGTGACCGTGGTGACCGACGTTCCGGATCAGTTCGTGGGGCTCGGCGTGGAGCAGGAAAACCTGACGCTGGTAGCGGTACCGCCGCAGCCAGGCGAGACGACCTCAGCAGCGGACGAGGCGAGTGCCTGCGGACGTGTGTACGCGGCGGCTGAGGCCGAACTGGCCGGCGCGGATCTGCTCTGGTGTCACCTCGGCAGCCTCGGCCTGACCTGGGACGCCCCGCAGGCCTGTCGCGAGGTATTCTTCGATCCGGAGGATCCGCCTCCAGGTGAGTCGGCGACCATTCCCGACTTCACGGTGACGGCTGCTACCGATCCCGATCAGGTTGCTGCGATCCGGCAGATCTTTGCGGGTGAACTTGCGCACTGGGATGACTGGCTGGGCCGGTTGTTGGCGGCCGCCGGCAGCCGCTGGCACCGGTTTGGCATGCTGCTGCTTGGCCTGCGTGGGCTACCGCTCGGCCTGCATGGCCGAGTGGGCGTCGGGCAACCGGAGCCTGCCCCATACGCCGAGCTGACCCATGTGCCGGCGCTGGTGATTGACCCGGCAGGTCGCCAGACTGCACAGCGGTTCGGCGGGTTGCTGCTGCCGGCTGATCTGGGGGCGACCGTTGGTGACCTGATTGCCTGCAGCCAGCCGGCTGGTGGTGCCCCGCCATCAGCGGTGACGCTGGGGCAGAGTCTCGAGCGGGTGCTCGCCGGTGACGCCGATGCCTGGCGGCGTGGGGGCCGTGATCGAATCTTCAGCATGAGTGCCGGTGGCCAGGCGGTGACGGTTGCCGAGTGGGCCTGCATTCGTGAACACGGTGGCAGTGATCGGCTCTTCGTGAAGCCGGATGACTTCTTTGAACTTTCGGACGTGGCCGATCGATCGCACGAGGTTACCGCCGCTCTCGCAGACTGCCTCGGTGACGCAGCCTCTCAGGCCGCAGCAGCCTGGGAAAAGCCGCTGCCTGACGTGCTGGTGCCGCAGGGCTCGGCCGACCGATAGAGCCTGAAGGAGTGATCGCTCGGCGATCTGGTTTTGCTCCAGCGTCCGGAGGTCGATATCATCCCCCCCCTTCCCATTCAGCGGGGCTCCACTGTGGTTGCCGCTGATAATTTCGCTGTGGCGAGCCTGACTGTCAGGCTGTCGCGGCGTTGCCTGGTCAACAAACGCTGCATGGCTACTTTTTTGGTTGCTCGTCCCACGTCGTGGTTGCCGCTCCTGCTCCTTCTTGGAATGGGGGCCATGGCGGCGGCTGAGTCTGCTCGCCCCGCTGGGCCGCCTCCCATCCGTCTGCGGATTGAATGGGGCGGGGGAGAGGTGCGTGCCTGGTCAGGCCGCATCGAACTGCTGGCCCCGCCAGCGGGCCGCTTCAGTGCCGCCCGCTCTCCGCAGCCAACCCTCGACTGGTCACTGCTCTCCAGCAGCCCCGTGAGCGGCTGTGCCCTGCACCAGGAAGGAAATGCCCTGGTCATCCATGAGCCCCGGCCGCAGGCTGCTGGTGGTGTTGAATTGCAGGTCCGCGAGTGGGCGACGGCCCGGCTGCGGGTGCAGTTGATACCGGCAGACGCCGGACCTGACGAACCGGGCGTCATCGTTGACGAGACGGTGGCTGCCTTGCTCAGGGGCGAGACGCTTCAGCAACTCGATGCCCGAGGCAACCGGCTGACCCTCGCGGTCGCGGCCGGGGATCTGCTGCGGGTGCAGGTCGCCCCGCCGGCTGACCCTGCCGGCTGGCAGCCAGCAGCGGTCGCTCGGGTGACTGCCCAGCCGTTGCTGCCGGCCCGGCCGACCGGCTTTGGCCGCATGGAACTGGCGGTCACGCTGGCCGATGTTCGCAGTGGGGCAACGCTGCACACGGAAACCCAGTTGCTCTCGCCGGCGGCTACGGGCGCTGCCGCGACGCTGCTGCAGGTCTGGCAGCCGGTCGCGTTTGACTGTCCGCTGCCTGACGCAGCCGGCCGCTATCGCCTGACAGTGACGGCGGTGGAACGCAGCAGCCTGCGGTGGTCCCGCACCTTGCTGGCCTGCAGTCGTGAACTGGTGGTGGGCTTGCCCCGGGCTACTGCAACCGAGCCGGAGCCTTGGGAGTTGGTCTACGAACTCGATCCAGGAAGTCCCCGCTTACATGAACGATTGCGGCGACTGCCGGGGCAGGCGGCTGCTTCGATGGCCTCCATGCGGCGACTCTCGCTGCCGGCCATGCCGATGCCGTCGCTGACGCGAGCCGCAGAAAAACTGCCAGACGTCTCGCTACCGAAGGTGCCGTTACCAGCCCTGCCCAAGGTGCCGTCAATTGATGGCCTGATTCCGACGTTGAGTGGCCTGCTGTCGACCGGCGATTCAAGCGTTGAGCCGCACGCCCTCGGTGTGATGCTGACCCTGCCTCCGGCAGCCGGTCCGGAGGCGCCCACCTGGGAGGGGGTGGTGATCGCCGACGCCCAGCCCGGCCGGCCACATGCCGTCGAAATTGCCTACCCGAGTGATCAAGAGGCGGTCGTCGGGGTTTCAGTGCTGGAGCAGCCAGCCGGCGCCACGGCCGTTGAACTACGGTACGACGGCGGCTTCACCGTGCCTCCGCCGTTGGCCGGTGAACCGCCGCAACTGCGATGGCATCGGTTTGTCTTCTGGCCACGGACTCGCACTCCCATGGTCATGCTGACCAATCCTTCCCGGCAGCGGTCGGCGACGGTTGGCCGGGTGCGGGTTCTGCGTGGCCCTGCCAAGCTGGCGGCTGTTGAGTCAGTCGCGGGAGGGCCTCCGGGACGTCGCATCTTCGTGCCAATGCCACGCCAGGCTGTCGGCAGTGATCACAGTACTGAAACGCCAGCGGCCACGGCGGTAGACTCCATGAGTTGGGTCACCTGGTATGAGTCACTGGAGCAGACGGCGCAGCGGCTTCGTCGGCAGCAGGTCACGGGGCTCGCGGTGGAGGTGCATGCGGGCGGGGCAAGCC
>WTHB01000182.1 GCA_011523305.1 Planctomycetaceae bacterium
GTGGGGTGGCGGAAGAGGTCCATCACCAGGTGAGGCAGGCCGCCTGCGGTAGTGTAGCGATCAATGCGGATGATCGCTGGATGGTCGAGTGAGTGGGCCACCGCCAGCTCGTGCTTGAGTAACCGCTTGAGTTCAGCGTTGCCGGCAGCCTCGGGCGTGGCCACCTTCACCGCGACCCGGGCTACCCCCCCTGCTTCGATGGCTTCCCAGATCTGGCAGCGGCGACCGACACCGAGTTGGCGGACAAGCCGAAGCGGGCCCAGGTTTTCAGGAGGACGGGACATCGTTAATCGCGGTGGCAGTCGAGGGTACGTCGGTTCGGAGCAGCATTAGGCCCTGTGGAGGTGCTGTTGGTCCGGCGGCCGCGCGACAGCGAGCCTCACGCACGTCGGCCACCCAGTCGCTCGACCGCTTGCCGCTGCCGACGAAGACCAAGGTGCCGACGATGATCCGCACCATATTGTAAAGGAAACCGTTGCCTTCGACTTCAATCCAGACTTCGGCTCCGGGCACGTTCTCCCCCCCCTGCCGTCGAACGATCTCGATGGCGTCAATCCGCCGGACCTTTGACTGACGTGGAGATGACGGGTTTTCAAAACTGCTGAAGTCATGTTCGCCAACCAGATGGGCTGCCCCGGCTTGCATGGCGGCGATGTCGAGGGTTGTCTTCCATTGCCAGACGAACGGCTGGGCCAGCACGGGGCGGGTGCGGGCATCGTGGATGCGGTAGCGGTACCGCTTTTTGACCGCAGCCGTGATGGGATCAAAATCAGCTGGTGCTGCTGTAGCCGACAGCACAACCACGTCTCGTGGCAGATGGGCATTGAGTGCCCGCTGCCAGACGTCGGCGGCGAGATCTTTCGCGGTGGTGAAGCCAACGAGCTGATCGACCGCGTGCACGCCGGCGTCGGTGCGACTGGCACCCTTGGGCAGAACCGTCTCGCCGGACACAGCCGTGATCGCCTCGGCCAGCACCCCCTGCACCGTGCGGCGGCCCGGTTGCGACTGCCAGCCGCTGAATCCGGCACCGTCATAGGCCAGTCGCAGGGAGAGTGTCTGGCCCATCGGTTCAGGCCATTCCCGCCGCTAGCCGTTCGGCAATCTGTACGGCGTTGGTGGCGGCCCCCTTCCGCAGATTGTCGGACACGCACCACATCGCCAAGGCATTCGGGCCAGAGGGGTCGCGGCGGATGCGGCCCACAAAAACATCGTCCTGCCCCCCTGCCCCGCGTGGCATTGGGTACTTGCCGGCGGCCAGGTCGTCGATGACGGTGACTCCCGGGAACCCAGCCAGCAACTGCCGGGCCTTGTCGGGATCGAGGGCGGACTCGGTTTCGATGACGAGGGTTTCACTGTGGGCGTCGGCCACGGGCACGCGAACACAGGTGGCACAGACGCCGATGGACTCATCACCAAAAATCTTCTGGGTCTCGTAGACCATCTTCATCTCTTCGCTGGTGCCGCCGCCGTCGCGGAGCGAGCCGATCTGCGGAATCAGGTTGGCCGCAATTGGGTGGGCAAAGATCTGCGGTGATTCCGGGCTGCCGGACAGCCAGGCGGTGAGGCCGTCTTTCAGTTCGGTGGTGGCAGCCAGTCCGGCACCACTGACAGCCTGATAGGTGCTGACGATCACGCGGCGAACACGGGCGGCGTCGTGCAGGGGCTTCATCACCATTACCATCTGGGTGGTGGAGCAGTTGGGGCTGGCGATGATGCCTTTGTGGGTGGTGATTGCCTCGGGGTTGATCTCGGGCACGACCAGCGGCACGTCGGGCTGCATGCGAAAGTGGGCACTTTCGTCAACGACAACGGTTCCGCGTTCGACGGCCCACGGCACGAACTCAGCCGCCACCTCGTCTGGGGTGCTGCCGATGGCAATCTGTACGCCGGTGAAGGCGTCTGGGGTGAGTGCCTCAACGGTGAACTGCCGCCCCCCTGCCTCGACCGTGCGGCCGGCCGACCGGGCTGAGGCCAAGAGTTTGATCTGACGGGCCGGAAAGTTTCGGCTGACGAGAAGGTCGAGAATGATTCGGCCGACGGCACCAGTGGCACCGACCACGGCGAGCGTGTCAATCATGAACGTGGTCCAACTGCGGGAGGCGGTGAAACGGGGGCCCCACGACCACCGAGGTCAGGAGGCAGGAAGGCCATGTTGGCAACGAGCATCGCCAGGCCGAACTCCATCATGCCCATTGCGAGGCCGATTCCCAAGTGGACCGGTATGGCAATCGCCAAAACCAGCGGTCTGGTCAGCCGGGGCCAGATCAGCGCGGCGTAGGATATTTCCCAGAAGAGCGTGCCGAGGGTCAGGGCATTGATCACCAGCGGATGCCAGGCGAGGAAGGTCAGGTCGAGCGTTCGGTACTGGCTGTTGGCCAGTGCGCCCCACAGGGCGGTGCCTTCCCACCAGCTTGCTCCCAAGAGTTTTCCCGTACCTGAGAAAAAGTAAAGCACGCAGAGGTGGATCTGAATCAGCCGCAGGGCGATGGTTGCCCGCACGCTTGGCCCCTGCGTGGTGAACCGTGGCCAAAGCAGCCGGTCGAGGGACAGTCGGGCCCCTGCCGGGCCGATCACCAGCGGCACCAGGACGAGGCCGATGGCATCATCAAAGCCGAAGGCGTTCAGCGGGGCTCGATTGACAGCGCTCAGGAAGCCAAGCAATGTCACGATCGCAGCCAGCGGCGTGGCGAGGCCCAGTGTCAGAAGTGCCGAGGCCACCAGGGTGACTATGGCCAGCAGCCGGACGCTGGTGGCTGAGTTCGCTGAAAAATACCAACTCCAGTGCCAGGGCTGGTCGTTGAGTCGCCAGACATTTGCCGGGGCTTGCCAGGCGGTGCTGCTAAAAAAACCTTCAGCATCAAGCAACCAAACAACGCTCGACCAGGTCAGCAGCCCACCGGCGAGAATCCGCAGCAGGCTGAGTAGTAGTGGATCAGACGGGGTGAACCAGAAGCGGTTCCAGCCAATGCCCCAGGCGGCCAGCCAGGACGGCTGGTGAGCAGACACGTGACCCTGCGCGGCGTCGTTCATTGTGTCGCCCCCTTTCGCCAGGTGTACCGGCCCAGGGGCATCACGAGGTCCTCCCCTCCCCTGCCCTCTTGCACCTCCATGGTGTCGGGCAGATAGTGCTCAATCAGCTCAAGCTTGACCTCTCGGCCGTTGTGTGCGGTGAGCAGGCGGGTGGCGATGTCTTCAACGAGTGGCTGCCAGTCACGGACAGCCTCGCGCTTGAATTCTTCGGGCGCGTCAGGCAGCGGCACGAAGGCAGCCAGTTTTTCCGGAATCATGAACCGGC
>WTHB01000145.1 GCA_011523305.1 Planctomycetaceae bacterium
GTGCGGGCGGTGCCTAGCATGATGCCTTGGCCAGAGCGGGTTCGCTTGAGGAACTCAGGCGTCACCTTCACGTAGTCCTCGCCCTCCACCAGCGGTTTGTCGGCCGAAAATCCGGCCAGCGACGAGTAGCCGTGCTTCATGCCAAGCACCTCGGTGTCGTTCCGCATGAACGAGGTGGCAGCGGTCGAAATCACGGCATTGGCCCCCGGGGCCGGCCCGCCCGCAAAGAGAATGGCGACGCGGTGGAAGTGATGGGCTGCTTTTGGCGGGCGGGAAAGTGATTCGGCCATGAAGACGGGCACTCCTGTGGAAACGGAAGGTTGTGTGTCAGGCGGGTGAGGGAAATCTACCAAGCCAATTGCGGCTTTGACAGGGGGCGGGGAACTGGTCGCGGCGGGAGTCGGGCAGGGAGCCCGACCCACTCTCCGCTGGCTTGCTGGGTCAGTCAGCCAGCCAGCGTTCGACAAACTTGGTGTCGATCGTGGCGTCGTGGAAGGCTGAGTGGGCCAGCAGGTCAAGGTGCAGCGGCACGGTGGTGGCGATGCCCTTTACCTGCAGTTCCCGCAGAGCACGGGTCATCGTCTCGATCGCCTCACCCCGGGTGGGCTGGTGGACGATCAGTTTGCCGATCAGCGAGTCGTAGTAGGGCGGCACGACATAACCGGCTGTGACGTGCGAGTCGAACCGCACGCCAAAGCCGCCGGGCGCCATCAGGTTTTCAATTTTGCCTGGGCAGGGGCGGAAGTTGGCTGCTGGGTCTTCGGCATTGATTCGGCACTCAATCGCATGGCCACGGGGAACGATGTCCTCTTGTTTCAGGTCAAGCTTTTCACCAGCGGCAACACGAATCTGCGCCTTGAGCAGGTCGATGCCGGTGACCATCTCTGAGACGGGGTGCTCAACCTGAATCCGGGCATTGACCTCAATGAAGTAGAAGTTGTTGTCTTGGTCAACGATGAATTCGACCGTACCGGCTGAGTAGTAGCCGGCCGTCTTGGCCAGCCGAACGGCGGCGGCACACATCGCCTCGCGGGTTTCCTGCGGCAGTCGCGGCGAGGGGCTCTCTTCAATCAGTTTCTGGTGGCGCCGCTGGGTGGAGCAGTCGCGTTCCCAGAGGTGCAGCATGGTGCCGTGTTGGTCACCAAGAATCTGAATCTCCACGTGCCGGGGCTTTTCCACAAACTTTTCGATGTAGATGCCGGCATTTCCGAAGGCAGCCTCAGCCTCCGCGGTCGCCTGCTGCCAGGCGGTTGAGAGGGAGAGATCATTGGCGGCCACCCGCATGCCCTTGCCGCCACCACCGGCCGTGGCCTTGAGCAACACGGGAAAGCCAATTTCCTTGGCAACCTTCAGTGCCTCCTTTTCACCAGAGAGCAACCCGGGGCTGCCGGGGACGGTCGGCACGTTGGCTTCACGAGCGAGGGCGCGGGCGGAGTTTTTGTCTCCCACGCGTTCCATGGCCTCGGGCGTCGGGCCGATGAAGCCGATATCGCACGATCGGCAGACCTCGGCGAAATGCGAGTTCTCTGAGAGGAACCCGTACCCGGGGTGGATGGCCTGCACGTTGCCGATTTCGGCTGCGCTGATCACCCGATCGATTCGCAGGTAGCTGTCAGCTGCCTTGGCAGTGCCGACGCAGATCGCTTCATCGGCAAGATTCAAATAGGGGGCGTCGCGGTCGGCCTCGCTGTAGATCGCCACGGTCTCGATGCCGAGTTCACGGCAGGCGCGGATGACCCGGAGGGCGATTTCTCCACGGTTGGCGACCAGGATACGGTTGAACATAGTCTTCCTGATGGAGGGTGAGCGGAATGGTGCCACTGATCGACGGCTGGGCGATCAATGCCCCTGAACTCAGGAATGTCTGCGATCAGGGGACGGCTGACTGACCGGTGACAGGTGAACGGTCAAGCCGTGGGGTCGACCTTGATCAGCGGCTGGCCGAACTCGACCGGCGCGCCGTTTTCAACAAGGACCGCCACGACCTGGCCCGAGACCCCTGCCGGAATTTCGTTGAAGACCTTCATTGCCTCAACGATGCAGACCGTTTTCTCTGGTCCAATCCGGTCGCCAACTTTGACGAATGGAGGGGTGTCGGGGCTTGAGGCTTGGTAGAAGGTGCCGACCATGGGGCTCTTGATCTCCACCATGTGCGAGTCGGCTGATTCGGCTGGAGCGGCGGCCTGGACCGGCGCTGCCGGGGCAGGAACGGCGGCGACGGGTGCGGAGTAGGAAACGACTTCGCCGCCCCGCTTGATGCGAACCGCACTGTCGGCCTGTTTCAGATCGATCTCGGTGAGATCGTGCTCCTTCATCAGGTTGATCAGTTTGCGGACTTTACGGACGTCGAAGACGTCGATTGATGGCTGGGACCCGCTCATGGCGTCCGGTACTCCTCGGGCGTCGGGGGGAATGGTGTCGTGATCGTTTTGGCCACGGGTGGCACGGTTCGGCCCGAGCACTTTCGGACGTGAGGCATCACCCAACGAACCCGAAAGTGACCAAAACGGGCCAGATTTGGCCAGAAGGTAGCCCTTTTCGGTCGATTTCGTCAAGGTAGGGGGCAATTCGGGGGCTTTCGTCTTGTCGGCCGCATAATCAGACGAGGCGAACCCTTATCGCCGAAACGGCCAATCGGAGGCATTGAGCATGGCAGACCGCACTCTGTCGTCACCTAAATGGAAGATTCCTGCTGATTTACCGCCGCTGCCGTCCCGCCGTCGGGATTCGACAAAATATGACCACGGTCGGGTCGTGGTGGTGGCTGGCAGTCGGGGCATGGCCGGGGCGGCGGCCCTTGCATCGATGGCCACCCTCAGAAGTGGGGCGGGGCTGGTCGAGGCGGTGGTGCCCGAGTCGATTCAGGCGACGGTTGCTGGCTTTGATCCGTGCGTGATGACGGCGGGCATGGCCGAAGATGACGCTGGCCGGTTTGCCACGGCTGCCCTGCCAATGATTCATGAGCGGTGCTTGAAGGCTGACGCCGTGGTGGTGGGGCCGGGGCTGGGCCGCAGCGAAGCTCTTGTTGAACTTGTTGCGGAACTGTGGCGAACGCTCCCCGTTCCTGTGGTTGTAGACGCCGATGGCCTCTGGGCCCTGTCGCATCTCGGTAATCAGGCTCGTGCCGACCATGCTGGCCCGCGGGTTCTGACTCCGCATGCTGGCGAGCTTCAGCGGCTACTCGGTGAAGAGCCTTCCCGGGCGGCGGCAGCAGATCGGGCCACACTTGAAGCAGCAGCGACTGCCTTGGCTCGTGACATCGGCTGCGTGGTGGTGCTGAAGGGGCC
>WTHB01000071.1 GCA_011523305.1 Planctomycetaceae bacterium
ACGTGCTCAAGAATCTTCCGAATCGGCCCCGGCTGAGTGATGAAGCTAATCAGCCGGACGTCACCACCGCAATTCGGACACGCCAGCGGAAACTCCTCGCCCACCCGGGCCAACAGCTTCGCCCAGGCGATCCGTGAGGTGTCGTGCGTGCAGAAGGCGGGCCCTGAAAGGAGTGGCTGAAGTCCACATGTACGGCCCCCGAGACCAGGGTCCCGGAGATGAGCCACGCGGTGGCAAGCAGTAAACCGTAAGACCGTGACCCAAGAATGTGTGACGTCATCATTTACCTACCGTTTCGAACCTTTTTCCGTAACGCTAAGGCCGCTCGAGTAGTCCTCTGAGACTACGAGAATAGGCTAGCCAACAGCACCACCGCAAGCATCATGATCAGGACAAGCATCCAGCCCGTCGACTCTCCTGGACTCCCCGGCAGTTCACCGAGCCATCAGCAACCCAAAATGGCAAATCAGGAAACTGGCTTGGAGGGTTCTTCTCAACGCACGCTATCGGCTTGCTCCCATTCGGCAAACTTTGCACTTATCAAGCAGCCCCATGCCCAACGAAAATGCACCATTGGCAAAGCTCGTCGCAGGCGAAGCATCTTCGCCTAATTTCCTGTCGGCCTCTCAACCTTTTTAAGGAGTATCTCAAAGTCTTGCTTCTGACTGGTGAGTGGGGGCTGCAGGGTTCGTAACCATGCTCGCAACGCCTCATCCATTGCCGTGACCTTCTCCCAATTGCCAAATGCGAGGTTCTTTCGTTGCTGGCGATCAGCGCTGACATCGAAGAGCATGACCTGTGCCGGCATCCCTTGAGGCAGGCTCTTGTACAAGCCCGACATCATCGGGGTCACTCGCATGAGAAGATGACGGCCATCAAAGTGCCACCCATACAGCGGAGCCTTCGCACCGTCTTGTGTATTATTTTCACCATGCCCCTCGTAGAAATAAGACCAGCGGGAGGACTGGATACTGGCTGAACTGAGATAATCTCGAGGGCTGTGGTCAACTCTGCCCTCTAAATAAGGCAGCAAACTCCTACCACTAATTCCCTGAGGCACCTCTACACCCGCGAATTCCAGAACCGTTGGCATGATGTCAGACAGACTGACGATCTCCTGAGAGACACCGTTTCGGTCAACACCCTTCCCCCAAACGACAAGCGGCACATTGAGACCACCAAACCAGCCAGTGCCCTTGCCACCACGATTTGGAGCATTGTAAGGCGGAACTTCGTACAGGGTGCAACCATTGTCTGTCGCAAACACAAACAGGGTGTTGTCCAGTTGGTTTTTGGACTCGAGTGTTGCGAACAGCTGCCGAATGCCTTCATCCAGGGCGAGCATGTGGCCGGCGTACTCATCGCTAAAGCGGTTTCCGGTATGAAACCTTGAACTATATTTTTTCGGCGGAGGAACAATTCCTCCATGCAAAGTGAGGGGTGCGTAGTAGAGAAAGAATGGCTTATTGTTGTCGATAGCGGTGCGAACGAACGAGTCTGCTTTCCCCGACAGCAATTCTGTCAGAAACTCGTCCTTAGGCCGTTCAGGAATGCGTTCCCGATTTTCCCACAACTCCTTCGCCCCAAAATACTTGCTGTCATGGCTATTAAACCCATAGTAATAGTCGAACCCCCGATCCAAAGGATGTTGGCCGGGAATCGCGGATGTCTGATAGCCTGACCCGGGGATGAGTCTCGAGACGTCTTTCCACCGCCCCTTGTATCCCTTTGGGAGAGGAAGTGATTCACCGAGTTCTTCCGTCCAGATTTTCTCAATCATAGCTGGATCTTTTTTTGCAACGTGCCACTTCCCAATCATTGCCGTGGCATAGCCCGCTTGCTGGAGAGGCTCAGCGAGGACAACACGATCTGCAGGTATTCCATGATCGTCAACGTCCTTATTCCAATATGCTCCCCATTCTTGCTGGCACGTACCTGTCAAAAGGCCGGCCCGGCTAGGAGCACAAAGAGAGGCGGTCGCAAAGCACTTATCGAATGAAATCCCCTGCCGAGCGAGCCTCTCGAGAAACGGCATGCAGGTACGGGCTGCCTCGATGTGCGTCACCGCATCGACTTTCCCAAGGTGCCCGCGCTTCTGTTCGTAAGATGCGAGAATCTCGGGCTCGAGGTCGCTTCGTTTCAACCGATCAGCGTGAAATGGCAACCAGCCGGTGCCAATATCGTCGGCCACAAGCAAAATGATGTTCGGGGTGTTCGCTTGGAGGGGACGAAGGAGAACCGTGAGCAGAAGCCCTGTCCAAAAGATGCCGAACAAACGTTTCTTTTGTCGATTCATCAAGGTTTTCTCGTGCTGGGAAGGCAATTGGACGAAGGAGAGTTCAATCGGCTACCTCCTCGTCGCATCAGGACACATAACTCAACGTATTCGAAATTCAGATATTACACCAATGTTAGGGCAGCTGACAGCACTTCCGCGAGCATCGAGGTGGTGCGATTCTCCGTGTGCCGCCAGCCGATCCAGAAACGCAAACGGCCTCAGTTCGACGACACCACTGGTCGCAGTCCGCGTCAACTTCCGTGCACGCCCCGGCCCCACCCAGTCGCTACGCTTGGGTCGGGGCAGGGCATAGCCAACCCGTTCAGGCTGGTCGCCCCGGCTTGCCGCGACCGACAGCCACTCCACCGCAAACGCCAGCCTCACGCAACACCGCACCAGGTGACCCGCACATCGAATTGTTGTGGTGTGCATCCGGCCGCGTGCACCAGCAAATCGCCGCGAGCAGGCAGAAACGTATTGGGACAAAATGGCGTCAAAACCTCATGGGTTGACTGCGGCGGCAGTGGACCACTTGATGTCCGCAAAAATAACCTTTGTGATGTCTTGATTGGCGGCTGGCTTGAAGGTGATGGACGCCACCTCACTCCAGTCCTTCAGCGGGTGCCGGTCGCCACCCCAGCGGACCTGCGATGCCGGAATTGTCATGGTCTGCCACTCATCTGAGGCGGTGATTGAGAGTGTCTTTTTGAAGTTCGCCCCGGCATCCAGGATAAGCGTTTGGGGTTGGGTGCAGTAGAACTTGAAGCTCAGGGCCGCGGCCTTCGGGGCTTTCCATTTTGGATCGTTGAAGGCATTGCAGGTGGTGCCTTTGCGGTTATCCAGTGGGCGGATGCCCGCGACGCCTCCAACGCCCTCGACAGGAGCCACGTTGCTCCACAGAGCGGCCTCTCCGGAAAGCGACTAAGGATAGGACGGTCAACGGCACTTTCGCAAACTTCACGTCGGTCGGGAGAAG
>WTHB01000031.1 GCA_011523305.1 Planctomycetaceae bacterium
CCAGGGACCTCCACCTTATCAGGGTGGCGCTCTAACCAACTGAGCTACGCGCGCCCAAAGCGCACTGTGTCGCTGCCCCGCAGGGGACGGCGACGCCTTGAAAAATAGGCCACGGTTGGAGTGCATGCAAGCGTTGACGTGTTTCCCGGCAGTTTCTCCCCGGCTTGAGCCCCCTGACCGCTCGGGCCTCGACGGCACCTGGTCAGGCCAGTGGGCGACCGGCCTGGCTGACGAGTCGGCGCTGACGGCACGCCCACAGGCAGAGTAGGCTGCCGTTTCCGTAGTTACCCGTGAGACCGGTCATCGGTTCCTGCGGTGCCATTTTGGTCTGAAAGGAGTCTGCCCCACCGATGCCACGCCTTGCTTTCTCGTTTTCCGCTTGCCAGTTGACCGGTGTCTCTGCCTCGGTCGGTTGGCGGTTGTCAGGGCTGCTCATTGCCCTGGCTGCGACCCCGCTGGCTGCTGCCCAGCCAACGGTTGAATATGCCCTTGGACTGAAACCGAGGCAGCAGGTTGACTACGACATTCCTGATGCGTCCGCGGCGGCGTCGGCCACGCTGTCGATGGAAAAGACCGAGCAGATGACTGCCTGGGTTGTGCGAGCCGCCGACGGGACGCTGCTCCGCCGTTTCGCTGACACCAACGACAACCGGGTGGTGGACCAGTGGAGTTACTACCGCAATGGGATGGAGGTCTATCGTGACATCGACGCCGACCACAATGCCAAGCCTGATGAGTCGCGGTGGCTGGGGGCGGCGGGATCGCGTTGGGGAGTCGATGAGAATGAAGACAATGTGCTTGACGAATGGAAGGTGCTCTCGGCCGAAGAAACGACCGCAGAGATCGTGGGTGCCCTGCGGGAGCGGGATGCGGCGAGGTTTCTTCGCCTGCTGCCTTCGCGGGACGATCTGATCAAGGCGGGGCTGGCGGGCACGCTGCTTGAGCAGGCTGTCGCCCGCGTTGCGGCAGCGACCCGAGAATTTCCCACCCTTGCCCAACAGCAGCAGTCGCTGTCGTCTAAGACTCGCTGGACCGCCATGCTGGCCGGCCTGCCCGGCGTGGTGCCTGAAGGTGGGGACGATGCCACGGCTGATGTGCTGGCCTACGACAACGTGGTGGCCCTCACGGAAGAGGATGGTGTTGGCGGCGGGCAGGTCTTTGTCGGGTCGCTCATCCGCTGCGGCCGGGTTTGGCGTCCGCTCGATCTGCCCCAACTGCCGGATGGAGGTGGGGTGGTAACGGAGTCGTTCTCGCTGTTCTCGCCCCGTGGCAGTGCGACGGCGGTGCCGGCCAACGTTGTTGCCAACGAACAACTCAAGCCGCTGCTGGATCAACTGCGAACCATTGAGGAGAAACTCGAATTTAGTACAGGCGAGGCTCGTGGCAAACTCGTGGCCCGGCAGGTGGCCATCCTCGAAGAGATCGTTGAAGCGGCGGTTGAGGGCGAACGTGAGTTCTGGGTGCGGCAATTGGCTGAGACGTTAGCCGCCGCCGCCCAAGAGGAGACGCTGCCGGATGGCATCGACCGGCTGGAGCGGCTGGCTGACAGCCTGCAGCAGGACGATCCCCTCAAGGCATTCCTGGCGTTCAGGCTGGCATCGGCCCGGTATGCCAGCCGGATGCAGCAGCCCGATGCCGATATCGAAGAGGTCCAGGCGGCATGGCTGGCGGAGCTTGGCAGATTTGTGGAGGACTATCCTGATGCCGAGGATGCGGCCGAAGCGATGCTGCAGATCAGCATTGCCGACGAATTCTCCGGCCGCGAGGCTGAGGCCCTCGAGCGGTATCGCAGCATCGTTGCTCGCTATCCCGAATCGGCTTCTGCCCGGAAAGCCCGGGGGGCGTCCCGGCGGCTTCAGTCGGTGGGGCAACCGCTAGACCTCAGTGGGACAACGGTCGAGGGCCAGAAAGTCTCGCTCAGTCAGTTCAAGGGCGTGCCGGTTCTCGTCCATTACTGGGCCACCTGGTGCGAGCCCTGTAAGGTCGACATGGCGAGGATTCGCGAACTGCAGGCCCGCTACGGGCCGCAGCGGTTGGCGGTGGTTGGCATCGCCCTTGATGGCGACACCGCGGCCCTGCGGCAGTTTCTCAAGGCCCGTCCCCTTCCCTGGCCACAACTCCACGAGCCTGATGGCCTAGATGGCCGGCTTGCTGAGGACTTGGGCGTGCTGACCCTGCCGACGATGCTGCTGTTGGATAAGGCTGGCGTGGTGGTGGACCGCAACCTAATGGTGACCGACCTTGAGACGCGTCTTGAGGAGCAACTTAGCCGCTAACGGAGGCAGCGGCCTGCCTGCCGGAGTTTCGTGGCGTCGGCAGCGGGTGGTTGAGCGACGGCAGTGTTCTGCTCTGGCGATGGTCTGATGGCGATGGTAGCGTCTGGAGGGTTGCCAGATCGTTCCCGAGTCAGGATGCCTGCCCGATGGTTGCGTTTGCACTCTTTGCTGTTGCCGCGAACCCCCTGTTTTGCCTCGTCGGGTTTGTCCAACTTGTCGGCCTGTTGGTCGCTGGTGCGGCCCGGTTTACTGAGGGGACGCCCTATGAGCGTGCCGGACAGTGGGCTTGTGTCGTGGCGTTGGGCATTGTCGGCACGATGTGTGGGGCAACCCTGCAACTTGGACCAGGGATTGCGACGACCAGCGCGGTCACCCTGACGCTGATGACCATGATCGTGATTATTGAAATGCCCCGGCGGGGCGCGGCGAGCTGAGTCTCCGCGAAACCGGTTCTGGGTGGACCCCGTCGGTGATCTCGCACTGCAGGCTACCCAGATTGCCGGCCCGGTGGCCGGGAAGGCGGGCTGGCATCCGGGAATACCGGTTTCTTCGCGCGAAACGGAAAAAAACTCCTCTTCGGCACCACCGGCTGCCGAAATTCCTTCCTAAGGAAGTGTCGCCGAGCGGCGGCCTGGGCAGAGCGATTGCGGAAAATCGATTTCCGCCGTCATGACGCCCCGGTCCTTCGTTCGGCATCGAATCAAGGAGGGTTTTCATGTCGATGACCAATGTCGCCTGCAAACTTGCCGTTTTCGTGGCCGTCGGCCTCGGGGCAATCGCTCAGGCAGAGGATCTTGCCAAAACCGTAGCCGTGCGGCTGCGGGATTCCGGAACACTCGATGGCTATCGGGTGAAAGTACGAGCAAAACAGGGCACCGTCTGGCTTGAGGGCGAGGTGTCGGATGCGAAGAATATCGCCGCCGCGGTCGGCCTTGCTGAGTCGACGGCGGGCGTCGAGCGGGTCGTGAATCGGCTCGCGGTTGCCACGGCCAACTCGGGCCGGACGTCGAATCTGGCGTTGCCGAGACTGGCGTGGGACTCTGCCGGTATTGCCCCGCCGGTGCCGCAACGGCCGGAACGGGCTGAGCGTACTGCTGAGCAGGAGGCCCTCACCCAGCAGGCTGGCTGGTCCGAATCGCCGAGTCAGTCCGAGGCGGGCGAGCAGGTTCAACTGACCCGTGGGCTTCTCCAGCAGGGGCAGGATCCGCTTCGGATGGCTGGCGTCCCCCGACCCATGCGGCAGGCTTCGATGCCGGTGCAGCCAGTTGGGATGCGGGCCATGTCCCGGCAGGAGATGGTTGACGGCGAGCGGGTTGTTCCGGGCTCCATGCGCGTCTATGAGGGGCCTGCAGCCGGCAGGCCGATGGAGGCCAGTCCTGCCGGTGGGATGCCGGGGATGGCCATGGGGACGCCCCGACCGATGGGGGCAGCAGGTGTTGGGATGCCACCGGTTCCGATGCGAGGTGATGGGCCAAACATGCCCAACTATGCCTGGCCAAGCTACGCGTCTTATCCCAACTACGCGGCCCTTCAGTATCCGACCCAGTATTCGCCAACTGCCTTCCCGTACATCGGGCCGTTCTATCCATACCCGCAGGTGCCACTTGGCTGGCGGCGTGTGTCCCTGGAGTGGGACGATGGCTGGTGGTACGTCGACTTCGATGAGCGGCACGTTCACAGCCACCACCGCTGATCATATGCTTGATCACCCTTGATCATGGGGTCAGCCGTGACAATGGCAGGCCGAGAGGGAAATGCGAGCGAACTGCACCCGATTCGAGTGCACTTCCACGAGCCCGCCCGGGAGCAGTCCTGGGCGGGCTTTTTTGTCGCCCGGAGAAAAAAGCGGCCCGCCGGAAAACTATCCGCAAGTTGCCCTGCCGGCAGGGTCGATAGAACCCGCAGGAACGATTGTTCCCGCACCACGCACGAGGATGATCTCATGACGACACCACTCCGACTTCTTGTCACCCTGCTGGCAGCCACAGTTGCGGCCTCGCAGACAGGCTGTTTCTGGCTGACGGCTCAGGGCCCAAACCTCGGCCCACTCGCCATTCCGGTGCCGGTACCGGTTGGCATTCAGAAGGCCAAAGAAGACCAATTCTGGAACTACGAACGTTATGAACGGTCACCCGTCCTGGGGCCGATTCCGCCGGGTGGGCCTTGTGAAGCGCTGGATGAGCCGAGCGACGATGAGGTGATGAGGGCCCTGGAAAAGGCTCGGCCGGTTCAGGGGAATTGGCCATTCCTCTTCGAGATGCAGCGGAACAATGTTCGCATCACCAAGCACAAGATTTCCGATTATGTCGATCCTCCACGACACTATCCGCTGGTTGGTCCTGCTCAGCTTCATCATGCTCACTACAAGTGCACGGTCTATTTTGAGGAGGTGAAGCGGGTTGGCTGGCCTGTTCCCCACACGCTGGTCGATGAAGACTGTCAGGAAGTTGTCTACATCGATCACGACCACCTGCACATGGTTGGTGATGTTGATACGGGTGCGGACGCTAATTTTTAGTGACCTGTGCGCAAGGGGAATGCTCCATGGCCCGATCGTCCAGCCAGTGGCTGTGCCGGGAGGCGACCAGGCGGCGGGCCTTGCTCCCTGAGAAACTCGTGCGTGCCCCCGTCGCGACCGTCGCGGCGGGGGCTTTTTTGCGGCGAGGCGACGCAGGGGGGACTGGCCGCCGGCTCTGGTTGCTGCCGCTGACCCTTCTGCTGGTTTGCCTCTGCCTGCCGGTACGGGCGCAGGGAGTGCGAGCCTGGGCAGGCAGTGATCCGTCAGCAGCAGAGGCCCAGGTGCAGTCAGAGGCGCAGGCGGAGCGACCGTTGCGGCTGGCGGCAGCCTCGCCGGTTGCAGCCGTGCCGCCCGAGGCAGATTCCGCCGCGATGAGCACGGCTCGCGTTGGTGGCTCGGGCAGCCTGGTGGAACTGCTTGCCGGCGGCGGCGTGTTGATGGTTCCTCTGCTGCTTTGCTCTTTCGCGGTGGTGGTGTTCGGCATCGAGCGGGCGGTCAGTCTGCGATCGAGTCAGGTGGTACCGACTGTCTTTGTGGAGCGGTTTATCGAGCGGTTGCAAGGTGGCCAGCTCGATCGGGCTGCTGCCGCTGCAGCCTGTGCAGAACATCCCAGTCCAAGTGCCCGAGCCTTTGCGGCCGCCGTGCGGCGGTGGGGGCGGCCGGCTGTGGAGGTCGAGCAGGCGGTCATCGATGCCTGCGAGCGGGAGATCAATCACCTGCGGAAATACCGCCGGGTGTTCAATGGCGTAGCGACCGTCAGCCCGCTCTTCGGCTTGCTGGGAACCGTCCTGGGCCTGATCCGTTCCTTCAACGATGTGGCTGCTGCCGGTGCGATCGGCAGGCCGGATCTGCTGGCCCGAGGATTTGGCGAGGCGCTCATCACAACCGCTCTGGGGTTGATGGTGGCGATTCCCGCCATGGTGCTGCACAGCTACTTCACCAGTCGCGTCGATCGGTTGGCGATGCAGCTTGATGAGGCCTGTCAGCCGGTGATTGAGGCCGTGGCGTTCACGACCGGTGAATCGTCAGAGCGACGAAAGGTGGCCTGAGCCATGCGACTGCCTTCTGCCGGAGATGAAGAGACGCTCACGCCCAATCTGACACCGATGATTGATGTGCTGCTGGTCATCGCTTTGTTCTTCATGGGGGCGGCCCGGTTTTCGGAGGATGAGCAGTCGCTCGATCTCAATTTGCCAAGCGTTTCCCGGGCTGCCGCGCCGGCGGCAGAGCAGCAACTGGTCATCGAGGTGCCGGCCGACGGCCCTCTGCAGTTCGCGGGGCGAATGGTGCCGGAGGAATCGCTCGATACGGAACTGATCGCCGCCCGCGAGTCAGGTGCGGCGGTGGTGACCATTCGGGGCGCGCATGATGCTGCCCATGGCCGCATGACGCAGGTCTATGAGGCCTGTCGGTCGGCGGGAATCCACAAGGTGGCCATCGCCGTGCGTGGGCCACAGCGATAAGCCACTCGTGGCGTCTCCGGGCATGGTGGGGCATGGCTCATGAATCTTCCGCTGTTCTTTGCCGTGGCTGGTCTTCTGGTGCTGACGCTGGCCCTGGTGGCTGTCATCTGGACAGGCTGGTTGCAGTCGAACACCTTGCGGAAATGCATGCTGATGTCACTCGTCTTCCATCTGCTGGTGGGAGGTGGCCTGGTGGCACTCGGTGGCCTGGGGATCCGCAGCGGGGGATATTCGGTTGGCACGGGCGAGACGCCCACTGTTGTGTTGCTGGTGGCAGACGAGCCCGAATTGCCAACGGGCGGTCCTGGGGAGCCTGACGAGGCGGTTCGCGGCGACGAAGAGTCGCCTGCCGATGGGGCGAAGCCCGAGGACGTTGCCGAGCAGGCTGTTCCCGCTGTGATGCCGGAAGCCCTGCCGGCTGCTGAGCCGGTTGTCGCCGTCGATGATGCATCTGAGCCGCCGCCGCTCTTGCCTGAAGACATGCTGGTTCAGGCGGACGGCCCCACCGCCACCGACACGGCGAATGCCTCGGCTGATCTCGCTGACGACCTGGCTTCGGCAGTCCGGGCTGCCCAGCCGGCGGCTGGCCGGCAATCAGCGTCCTCTTCGGCGCAGTCGGGCGTGCCGCTGGATTACGGAAGCCGCGCAGGGTTCCGCCGCCGGGAGGCGCTGCTTGCCTGGGGTGGGTCGGATGCGACTGAGGCTGCCGTGGCGGCTGCCTTGGGCTGGCTCGCAGCGAATCAGTCAGCCGACGGCCGCTGGGATGCCCGTCGGCATGGTGCCGGGCGTGTCGGTGCGGCTGGGTTGGCCGGACATGGTCCGGAGAGCGGACAGGCGAGCGATCATGGCCTGACCGGGTTGGCCCTGCTCGCATTTTTGGGAGCAGGGCACACGCCAGAGTCTGGGCCCTATGCCGATGTCGTTGACCGGGGAGTGCGGTTTCTTGTTGAGCACCAGCATGCCGATGGATCACTGGCGGGGCCGGCTGCCTTCTTCGCGTCGCTTTACTGCCATGGCATGGCCGCGCTCGCAATCGCTGAATGCTATGCGCTGACAGCCGATCCGGCGTTGCGGCCGGTGCTCAAGCGGGCAGTGGCGTTTACGGTGTCCCGGCAGCACCCGGCGACGGGCGGCTGGCGGTATGCCGCGAGAGATCGCGGTGACACGAGTCAGCTCGGTTGGCAGTTGATGGTGCTGGCCAGCACGCGGCAGGTCGATCTACCAGCTGCGCGGCAGGCCGAGGGCGCCAGCAGGAGGTTTCTGGAGACGGTGGCGAGTGGTCGGCATGGGGGGCTGGCCGGGTATCGGCCGGGTGAACGGCCGACGGCAGCGATGACTGCCGAGGCGGTCTACGCCAGGCTGCTGTTGGGGCTGTCGCCTGAGAGCCCGACGGTTGCCGAGGCGGTGGCGTTTCTTGACGCTTCGCGGCCGGGGCAGTCAGTGCATGACTGCTATGCCTGGTATTACGGGACGCTTGCCCTCTTTCATGTTGGAGGGCCTGCCTGGGAGCGGTGGAATGGAGCGTTGACCACCACCCTGCTGGCCACTCAGCAAACCGGGCGGGGCCCGTTGGTGGGCAGTTGGGATCCTGACCCTGTCTGGGGGGCTCTCGGCGGACGTGTCTATGCCACGGCCCTACCAACGCTGATGCTTGAGGTCTATTACCGCTACCAGCCGCTGCATCGGCAGCAACCCCGCCAGCAGTCGGTGGGGACCGCGGCAGCAACGGTCGCTGGTGGCCGCGCGGGGCTGCGGTGATTTGACCCACTCCACCCCCGGGATAAACTTTAATTGTTGGTTCGTTTCCTTGGAGGAATTGAACCAACGGAGCGGTTCGGCCACGGTGCGTGGTCGCGGCAGCCGTTGCGGCCGTCTTCTTGGCGGTGCGACGGAGACAGAAAGGTCATAAACATGCTTGGCTTCATGGGCCTCGGAACGCTTGAGTTGATCATTGTGGCGGGGGTGATCCTGCTGCTGTTTGGGGCGCGGCTTCCCCGTGTCATGCGGTCGCTCGGCGAGGGCATTGTCGAATTCAAGCGTGGGATCAATTCCGGCGATGAGGAGTCGCGAATTGGGCAGCCGTCTGGCTCGGGGCCAGACGCTCCGCCGCACGAGTGATCGCAACATCCTGCTGCGAGTCGGCTGGTTCGAATTCCGGAGCAGTGGTGCTGCATGGCGTAGGTTGGGCCTTCCGGAGACTGGTATAGCGTTGTGGCTGCGGTGCCCCGCTTGAGGAGAGTGAGCCATGTTCGGGTTAGGTCCGCTTGAAATTCTTGCTATCGGGGTGATTGCTGTGATGCTCTACGGCAAGCGGCTTCCCGAGGTTGGCAAAACGGTGGGCAAGAGCCTGACAGAACTCCGCCGCCAATGGGCGACGATTTCCCGTGATCTTGATGTCGCGGGCCAACTCGATGAGCGGGGGCCGGGCTCGACCGGTCGGGCGATTCAGCCGCCGAGTCGCTATGACGAAGACGAGTCGGCAGTCAGTGGACCGGTTTTTGACGCCCCGCCACCGCCCACCGCGTGACGGACCGCCATCAAAATGCTAAGGTCTGGCGGCATCCGGGCAGCTAGCTCAGTTGGTTAGAGCGCCACGTTCACACCGTGGAGGTCACAGGTTCGAATCCTGTGCTGCCCATTAGTTCGAAAAGATCTTGTTTTTGCGAACCAAACGCTTGTTGCGTTTGTGCCTTCGGGATCGCGAATCAAACGAAATCGGATCAGTAATCCGATTTCGGGTGGTTTCGGACGAAAGGTGCAACATGGGACGGCGAGCGAAGGATGCGATTCCGAGGGCCACGGTTCACAAGGGCAGAGGGCACGAGCGGCTCAGGATAGACGGTCGGACGCTATTGCTTGGGCGGGCGGGTTCCGAAACGGCCAAGACCAACTACCAGCTAGCCATAACCGCTTGGGCGGCCAACGGAAGCAAACTGCCAGACGATTTCACCCTTCCGAAAACGACCGAGCCGACGCCGCCACGAATCCCCTGCCCCGCTGACCTGCCTGAGCCGCCGGCAGTCCCAACCGTTGCCGATCTCGCATTGGCAACAATCGCCGATGTTGGGGGCAGGTCACGCGTCAGTTTCCAATTCGGACGTCACTGGCCGCCCGCGTCGGTCAGTTCAGTCGTTCTGCACAAACCTAGAGCAAGCGTGAACTCGAATAAACGAAGATCCCTAAAGTATGTATGCTGGATGCTTTTAGCCACAGTTTGCTGTGGTTATTCATCACTACATGCCGCCTCACCCGAGACCGATCCTCGGAGACCCAATGTCGTAATCTTCTTCACTGACGACCAGGGCACTCTTGATGCCAATTGCTATGATTCGGAGGATCTTTACACCCCGAATATTGACAGATTGGCTTCCCAAGGGGTCCGTTTCACACAGGCCTACGCGCACTCTGTCTGCTGTCCGGCGCGGGCCATGCTCTTGACCGGTCGCTACCCACAGCGCAGTGGGGTCAATAGATGGACGCAGGGCGACATGAATACGCCTAGGGGCTCAAACATGGCCCTGTCCGAATACACGATCGCGGAAATGCTCAGGGATCAAGGCTACAAGACAGCCATGTTCGGCAAATGGCATCTCGGAGCAGACAAGGATCACGGCCCGACAAAGCAGGGCTTCGATTCCTTCTGGGGCCACCGCGGTGGATTCATCGACAACTACAATCACTACTTCCTGCACGGGGAAGGATTTCACGATCTGTACGAGGGAACCACGGAAGTGAAGCATCACCGCGGCAGGTATTTCCCCGACGAGATGACCCGGCGGGCCGTCGACTTCATCAAGCAGAACAAGGACCAGCCCTTCTTCGTCTACTGCGCCTTCAACCTGCCCCATTACCCGGAACAGGCGGACGACAAATTTGATGATCGGTACAAGGATATGAAAGATCCTCAGCGCCAATCTTACGCCAAGGTGATTTCCACCGTGGACGATCGCATGGGATGGGTCCTGCGCGCTCTCGACGAACTGAATCTGTTTGAGAACACCATCATCATTTTCATGAGTGACAATGGACATTCCACGGAGCGCAACCATATCCGGGTAGACAACCACAAGAGCGGATTGCCCAAGGGCACAAAATATGGAGCCAATGGCGGCGGCGGAAATACGGGCAAGTGGAGGGGGAATAAATTCACCTACTTCGAAGGTGGGCTTCGCGTTCCAGCTATTATCAGCTGGCCGGAGAAACTACCCAGGAATGTAAAGCGCGATCACGTGATCACCGCCATGGACTGGCTGCCCACGCTTCGGGCGATGACCGGTTCCCATCTGCCTGCTGACCTCCAGATCGATGGGCACGATCTCAGTGAGATCATTCGTTCAGCAGATGCACCGTCCAAGTATGATGCGGTTCACTGGATGTTCGGGAAGAACTGGGCCGTCCGTGAGAACAACTGGAAGCTAACTGGCCATGGCAGTAAAGCCAGGTTTCTTGGCAACTTGAGTGACCTGAAGCCTGAGATGAAGAACTACCTCAACGAAGAGCCGGATGTCGCACAGCGCTTGCAGGCCCTGCACGATGAATGGCTGAACGATGTGCAATCCGGACTCTAATCGCAAAACAAGAGAATGCACCCAAGTCGTGTCCCAACTGAAGTCGAGAAGCCGCGTCGTTTTTTCTGGTACGGGCTCAGCTGCTGAGGCGAAAACCCCTCCGAGGAGTGCTGCCAGAAATACTAGGATGTGAATGGGCGGCATGCTTGGCGGTGCTCTCAGCTGTGATTGGCGAGGATTTCATCAGATCGCTTGCGTGGTGCGGCTCATGGCAATTGGCTTTGCGATGAGGACAGCTCCAGGAAGGCTGGTGCTCTATGTGGTCGAGCGGCTGCCGGATAGCCCCGCGGATACCACTGTGCCCAGCGAGAACTCCTGAGGGAAAATTTTCGACGATGTGCGGGCGTTACACACTGAGATCATTCCGCGAAGCCATTGCCCAGAAGTTTGGGGTGAGCCCGCAGCACATGCTGCCTGCGCGATTCAACATCGCCCCGGGGCAGAGTGTTCCGGTCGTGCGAGCAAACACGGCGACGCACCGGCGAGAGTTGGTGCTGCTCAGGTGGGGGCTCATTCCGTCCTGGGCAGAGGATCCCACGATTGGCAATCGGCTGGTCAACGCCCGCTCGGAAACGGCCGCGACGAAGCCTGCCTTCCGGTCGGCCTTGCGAGCCCGCCGCTGCCTAGTCGTGGCGGACGGCTTTTATGAGTGGCAGGCTCGCGAGGGCAGGAAGCAGCCCTACTACATTCAGTGTGGGGCGGGCGGGCCATTTGGGTTCGGTGGTCTCTGGGAACGCTGGGAGAAGGCCGGCATCGCCATCGAGTCCTGCACCATTCTTACCTGTGCCGCCAACGATACCATGCAAACAATCCATCACCGCATGCCCGTTGTGATTCCACCGGAAGAGTTTGCCCGGTGGCTTGATCCGGCGGTGTCCGATGTTCCAGCAGTCTCCCGGGTCATGCGCAAGGGAGCCTTGATGGAGTTGACGGCGTGTCCCGTCAGCACGCTGGTCAACAGTGTGAGGAATGACTCGTCGCAGTGCGTGAAGCCATATGTTCCGCCAACCACACTCTTCTAATCGGAAGTGGTTTCCGGGTAACGCGGGTGTCAGCTTCGACCGGTTCTCCGATGAACTGTGTCAGCCTGGGTTGGCAATGCAGAGTTGTTCTTTTTGCGGCCGTGAGAGTCGCTTGATGGCGGCCTCACGAATGAGCGCAGCCGACTTCGTGGGCTGAGCCTCAGTGAACGCAATCGTGACGGGGAGACGACTGCGGGTGTACCGCGAGGCTTTGCCTGTCTGGTGGGCTCGCAGTCGCTTGTCAAGGTTAGTGGTGATGCCTGTATAGAGCGACCCATCACGGCAGCGGAGCATATAGACAAGCCAGTAGGCGTGGGGCTGTGTCGTCATCGTGAGTGAACGGTTGGGATGAAGCATGAAGCCTTGAGTCGAACTTCGTGCGGGGGGTGTTTCGCCGATGCGCTTTTGTCGAATGAAGAAGGATGAGATGGAATGTTTTCTGGCTGTAGTGCTCTTTCGTCCCGGATTTAAAGGTAGAAAAAGCCCACGTTTTCTCCCTCCACCGACACCGGCAGATCGAGTTCCGTCACGTCAGCGCGAGCCGGTATACTCCGTGCAGTATTTTCAGGAAAAGTCTGGGCGGTCTGACCTCGCTATGCTGATGCCGTGGCTTGTTCGTGGTATCCGCTGTCACTATCAACATGAAGGAAGAAGAACACGATGAAGCGGATCCTCGCAATATTTGGTCTTGCGTGCTTAGGTTTGTCCGTCCTGGCTGATTTGCTGCTTGCAGAAGATCCGGCAACTCAAGGACCGCCGGGATCACGAATAGCGTTCCACGATGAGTTTGAGGGGCCGACGCTCAACGAGCAAATTTGGGCACTTGGCATCAATGATCAGAACGTCCAGAACAAGAATGTCGAGTGTGTTTACCTGCCGAAAAACATCACCTTCCGTGATGGCGTACTTGTTTTGACGCAGCGGATTGAGGATCCGCCGGTTCTAGGCAGAACGTGGACCAGTGAGGAGCAGTTCTCATACTCCTCCGGCGGTATTCATACACGCAAGGAATACATGCTGCAGACAAATATGTACGTTGAACTTCGGTGTCGACTGCCGATCAACAACGCAGGGTATGGCGCATTCTGGACAGTCTCACGGAAATTTGGCGATTGGAAGCCTGAAGATCTACTCGAGATTGATATGTTCGAGTACATCGGCAATCCAAACAAAAGAAAGTTTTGGAGCGGATTGTGGTGGCACGATTTTCGAAAAGACGAGGTCCCAGATGTCGTTCCACCAGCCAACATCAAGAAAAGGTCAGACGATCACTTTTTCATAGACAATCAATTATTCAAGGCGCATTTTGGAGAGGGCATAAAGACAGATTTTTCCAGCATTGATTTTGACGCGTTTGTCACCTTCGGCCTTAAGGTCACGGAAGAGTCAATGGAGTGGTATCTCGTTCAGGACGGCCCAGCCTGGAAATCAAAGCCGTACATGTCTTTCTCAGGTGGGAAAGTAAAAAATCGTACATATGGTCGGGCACCCGATCTCTACTGGGAGAGAGGCGTTCCCCGGGAACTAAATTCTCAGATCAATCTGAACTATGCACTACGCAATGCTGAGTGGGCGGGTGGGCCGGCCGAGAAAGCGCAGTTGCCGGCGGAGATGCTCGTTGATTACGTGCGGGTCTATCACGTGGGGGAGGTGATCCAACGCTGAGCGTGCGGTGTGGCAGAGCAGAAAAGGCTGCTGATCGCGTGGCTGATCACGGGGTGCGGACGACTTCGATACGGCGGGCAAGTAACTTTGGTTGCTGCCGTTCAGGGGCACGGAGACTGCACGATATTTCAGCGTAGACGGAGCCGCCGACGATGAACGGCACCTACAGAATGGCCATGGCGTTGGAAAGCACAGCGATGAGCGCGAGGACGATGATGGCTGCAAGCACTGCCAGCATGAAGAGCGGTTTGACGCTTTCCTGTTCGGTGGTTTCGCTGTCCGGCTTGCGGCGAGGTCGAATTTCATGGTGCCGCAAAATAATTTTGCCAGGGAAGTCGCGGAAGATGGTCGTCAGGATGCCCGAAAGGTCGGCGATGCCTTTGAGGGAGAGGTCGCCACCGGATTGACTCAAGTGGGCAGCGACATCTCGGTCGAGCGAGTGCAGGCCGTTGAGCGATAGACTTGGGCCGCGATGTTCGGCCAGGATTGCCGCGAGGCCTGGGCTGAGTGTGGTCAGGCCATTCAGGAAAAGCCGCCCGCGATATCGCGTGAGGATCTCTGCGGTGCTTTCCGGCAGGCTCGTCAGACCACCAAGTGAAAGGCCGCGTCCCCGATGCTGAACAAGGATTTCGGCGACTGAGTCTGGCAGGGTTTTCAGCCCGTCAAGGTAGAGCGTGCGACCACGATGGCATGAGAAGTGGTTGGCCACTCCCGCGCAGAAGGATTCGAGGCCCGTCAGCCAGAGGGAGTCATCCGACTTGACGAGTTGTCGGGCCACTGGTGGAGACAGGTTGGTGAGCCCTTGCAGCGGCACCGGCGACCCGGTGCTGGCCAACCACTTGGCGACGCGGGTGTCGTGCAATTGCGTGATGCGAAACGTACCGCGGATGGCATTTCGTAACGAACGCCGCTCAGTCTGCGTGAAAGTCAGGAGCCAGGCCGGCCAGAGATCAATGAAAAAGCGTTCAAGCCACACCTGATAGGGATGCCAGAAGCGGAGGAGCCCTTGCAGAACCGTAATCAGCCAGAACGGCTCAGGTGGGCGCGATGGGGGAAGGTCACCGCCGCTGACCAAAGCATCGCCACCGCCGCTCAGATCGGCATGCTGGGTGAGTTCAGCATCACCCTTCTCAAACTCGACGACCCCAATCTCGTCCCGAAAGACGATCATTTTGCCACACCCGGGGCACTGGCTGATCTGTCCTGCTGCGGCGAGAAACTCTTCCCCGCAGTACGGGCAGAGGCGAGGCTGGGCTGGGGGGAGCGGCATTAGAAAAGTCTCTGTTTCCCCATCGTTTCCTGGCCCTTTTGCGGCGAGGTGCCAGGCGAAAGCCCGCTTCCCAGGGCCTCCATCTGAGGGAGTATAGCCGCTGGTTTGCAGCCCAACAAAGCCGATGGGGAGGTCCGCGGTTCCCGAACCCGCTCTTGGGGACCGGAAGGACAAAACCAAACCGCCCAAAAAATCAAGTTGGCAATTATGGGGGGGCGTGGTAGAAAGTTCGGCGTCCGACTGACTTTCGTCTGCACTCCGAAATGATCGGGAGTTGCGGTCCGTGCGATTTGGCGATCGTCTCGAGTCGATGGTTTTGGTTCAACTCCCGACGTTTTGAGGTTTGAAGGTTTATGGCTCGGAAGATCTACGTGGGGAACCTGCCCTGGTCAACCACGTCCGCCGATTTAGAGGCGATATTTGCCGAACACGGCGCTGTGCAGTCGGCGGAAGTCATTTCGGATCGTGAGACCGGTCGGTCCCGCGGCTTCGGATTTGTGGAAATGGAGTCGGATGAAGGCATGCAAGCCGCCATCTCGGCCCTTAACGGTCATGAAATGAATGGCCGCCCCCTGACGGTCAATGAAGCCCGCGAGCGGACCCCGCGTCCGGCTGGCGGCGGTGGCGGTCGTGGCTACGGTGGTGGCGGCGGTGGCGGCGGCGGCTACGGCGGCGGTGGCGGTGGCTACGGCGACCGGTACTAAATCGACGAGTTGCGTGACGCCAGAGGGCACCGCCTC
>WTHB01000173.1:0-14070 GCA_011523305.1 Planctomycetaceae bacterium
ATTCAACCGCTGGTGGAGTCGGCTGGTTTGGCACAAATGGCGGCGCTGCGCTCGTCGCCGTCGATTCGTTCTGTTGCCAGGCCGGCGCCGTCTCTTGGGGGCCCTTCTGAATGATGGAGTAGGCCCCGTAAAGGATCATGCCCAACAGGCCTAGCACGACCAGCGGCCGAAGGGCTTCGAGCGGATCACTGCGTTGCTCCCGACGCTGCTTCGATTTCGGTCGGCGTGCCATCGGCAAAGACTCCTGGAAAGAACGTGGACGAGGGGCTGGAGAACGGCGGTGGAACCGTAAAGGACCGGACGAAACGGTTCCAGCCCGCTTCTTGCCTTGGGGGCGGTGGAGGATCCCTGCTTGAGGTGAGCGAGGTGGAAGACTGCGGGAACTGGGTAGCCAAGGCCGCCGAAGCCCAGCGGGGTGGTTGCCGAAAGGGCCCCATACCTGGTGAAATACTGAGCATGTACCGTCGGAACCTTCTGCTGCTGAGTCTGGTGATCCCGGCCTGCCTGCTTGCCTGGGCGGCCGCGGACCGGTCGGGACAGGGGCGGCGGTTTGCTGAGGTCGTGAAGACGGTCGGTCAACGGTACATCGAACCGGTTGAGCAGGAGCGGCTGTTCCAGGCGGCTATGGCGGGGGTGTTTGCCACCCTTGATGATGCGTCTCGGTATGTCGAGCCACACCGTCGTGAGAGTATCGCCGTCCCGTCAGAGCAGGAGTCAGCTGGAATTGGTGTGGAGTTGACCGTCACCGAGGCGTCCCACGAGGTCGTCGTGCTTGCTCCTGTGTTTGGGGGGCCTGCCTGGACTGCCGGGGTGCAGCCGGGAGATCGGATTCTGGCCATTGATGGAGAACCAACTCGGGGGCTGTCGTTGACTGACATCGTGTCACGGCTTCGCGGGTCACCAGCCAGTCGCCTGAGTCTCAGAGTTGCGCAGACAGTCGCATCAGGGGCGGCAGCGGCACCTGCTGTGCGGGACCTGCAACTGACCCGCCGCGCGATCGCTCTGGAGAGTGTGCGAGGCGACCGTCGACAGGCCGATGGTCGGTGGGACTGGTGGCTTGAGGGTGAGCCTGGCCTTGCCTACATCCGGATCACGCAGTTTGGTGAGCGGACCAGCGATGATGTCGCAGCGGTGCTGGCGACCCTCGTGGAAGCAGGACCACCGCAAGGGCTGATCATCGATCTCCGGGGAAACACCGGGGGGCTTCTTGATGCCGCGGTGCAGGTCTGTGATCTTTTTCTTGCCGACGGGGTCATCGTCACCACGCATGATCGCCGTCTCCCGCGTGGTTTGACGCGACCACAGCAGGCGACCGCTGCGACCATGCTGCCCGAGGTGCCGTTGGCCATTCTGATCGATTCGCAGACCGCCAGTGCCGCTGAGGTCGTTGCCGCCTGCCTGCAGGACCATGCTCGGGCAACGGTGGTCGGTAGCCGGTCGTATGGCAAGGGGACCGTGCAAACGCTTGTGCCGCTTCCTGCTGGCCAGGCCGCGATCAAACTGACAACGGCTGAGTATCGGCGGCCAAGCGGTGGCCTGATTGAGCGTGCCGCAGGGGCTGGCTCTGGCGAAGAGTGGGGCGTGGTTCCGAATGCAGGGTTTGCCTTCGCGCCGACCGGGCAGCAGCTCGAACGGTGGCTCGCGTGGAGACGCCGCCGTGACCGGCCGCAGCAAGTGGCTCGTGATGTGAACTCACACGCGGTCGCCGATCCGGCTGCCGTTTTGCCTCGTCACGCTGACCCTGTGCTGGCCCGCAGCCTGGCGGTCTTTTCGCAAACGGCTGCGGCAGCTCGGCCCTAAGCGGATGCCGGTGGCTCGTGCATTCACCTTGCCGTCTGCGGGGTGAGGGCTGACCGGGCCTCAGCCGCCAGAAAAAAACTGCCCGCGACGCAGATGAGGCCACGGCCTGCTGCCAGCCGGCGGGCAACGACCACTGCTTCCTGGGGTGCTGAGGCGAGGTGAGGTTCTGTCCAGCCAGCCTGCTCGGCGGCTTTTCGGAGGGTGGCCACGGTGGCAGCCCGGGGGTTGGTGGCGTAACGGGTGAGGACCACCTCGGTAAAGAGTGAGCGGGCGACCTGCAGCATCTCGCGGAGTTGCTTGTCACGGCTGGCGGCAAAGATCAGGACCCGGCGTCGCGGCAGGCTTGGCGTGTGGTGCAGCGTTTCGATCAGCGACCGCATGGAGGCGACGTTGTGCGCCGCATCGAGAATGACTGGCGGGTCCTCGGTGAGCCATTCGATTCGGGCCGGCAATCGGGTGTTCTCAATGCCTCGGCGGAGTGCCTTCTCAGGAATCAGGAACCCCCGGTCACCTAGCACCCGGGCTGCCATGATCGCCACAGCGGCATTGATTGCCTGATGTTGGCCGGGCATGGCCGTGGTGTAAGACCCGATTGCAGTATCTGGTGGCAGATGAAGCGAAAACCGGTTGGGAGCAGATCGCGGTCTCGCCTTGGTGGGGGAGGGCTTGGCGTTGACGATGCGAAAGTCGCGGTCGAGCAGACTGACGCGTGCCCGCCGAACCGCCGCCTGCCTGGTGACCGCAGCGATGGCCTCAGGATGGGTCGCGGCCGAGATGACGGGACAGCCTCGGCGAATGATTCCAGCTTTTTCAGTCGCGATGGCGGTGAGAGTGTCACCAAGCATGTCCATGTGGTCGTAACTCACGCTCGTAATCATCGAGACAATCGGCTTGCAGAGGTTGGTTGCATCAAGCCGTCCTCCCAACCCGGTCTCGATCACTGCCAGATCGACCCGGCTGCGAGCGAAGTGCACAAACGCCAGGGCAGTCAGCACCTCAAACCAGGTTGGTCCGGCAGTACCCCGCCGGGCCGCCCGGCGATCGAGTGTGTCGACGGCGGGAATGACGACACGGAACGCAGCCAGGAGGTCAGCGGTCGAAATCGGCCGGCCCGCGACAGTAATTCGCTCTTCAATGCGATCGACATGGGGAGAAAGGTAGCAGCCCACGCGGTACCCGGCTGCCCGCACGACCGCCGCCAGCATGGCGGCGGTTGAGCCTTTTCCTTTGGTGCCGGCCAGATGGGCGGCAGGAAACTGCCGCTGCGGATGGCCGAGTTCCTGAAGCAACGCCCGCATGCGGGCCAGGCCAAAGGAACCGCTGCGTGGCGGCCGCCGTTCAAAGTTGGCTCGCTTGTCGAGCCACTGCAATGCTCTCAGGCGGGTCAATGGTCGCGTGCAATCGGGCGGAACATCGGCCACGGGGATGTCTCGGTAAGGCGGGTAGGGTGGCTGCTTTGGTGGGCTGCACCGGCGGATGCTCGCAAATCGCAATTGATTTTGGCGGCTGAATTCCTGACGCTCCGCAGCTTCAAAGTCTACCGCCTTGGTACACGCTTGCAGCCCAATGCCCGCCCACGCGTTTCGCACCCTTGTTTCCTGGCCACCGGCAGCGGCCCTGAGCCGCGTTGTCGCAGTCGGGCTGCTTCTGCTCTGCGGGGGTGTCTGCGGGGCGGCTGAGAGCCTGCCCGACGAGGTACACCCTCTCCTTGCCCTACCGCCACTGTACGTTCCTCAGGCCGACAGCGACCCCACAATCATCATTGATGTGGCTGAGAGTGGGCTCGATCCGGCATTTGATCCGTGGTGCGATCGGTACGGTGGCTGCGGGTCATGCATCACGCCAAGTGGGCAGGCCTGTTGGCCCCGCTGGTTTGCCAGTGCCTCGGGCCTGGTGATGACCCGCTCACTTCCCGACGGAGCCACGTCGACCGGGCCGGGGGGACTTGCAGTCTCAACCCGGTCGGCATCGGCCAGTTGGCCCGGGGGCGTCGACCTGCGGTTGGGCCGTTGGTTCGGTGACCACCAGCAGCATGCCGTCGAATTGATCTACTGGGGCGTCTACAACATCGGCTCAACCGAACCACAAAAGACAGGGGCAGCCGACGGTTCCTTGACTCGGTCTGATCTGGTGAATGATGTCGAGGTCAACTGGCTCTTCTCGCTCAGCGACCGTCCGGAGTTTCATGAGGGGCCGCGGTCAGTCAATTGGATGTGGCTGGCAGGGTTTCGCTTCTTTCAGCTCCAGGATGAGCTGACGCTGCTGGCGAACCCCGGAGATCTCGATCTGGACGTCACGACCAACAATAACTTGTTCGGTGGGCAGATCGGGGGGCGATTTGACTGGGCCTTTGCCCCCCGCATGCGGTTCGTTGTGGTTCCCAAGATTCTTCTCGCGGGGAATTCGATCAGTAATCGTGCGGTCAGTTTAGCCGGCGGCACAACGACTGCGGACGAGCGGTCCACGCTGGATGAGTTCTCCTGGCTCGGCT
Source organism: Planctomycetaceae bacterium (assembly GCA_011523305.1). Classification (GTDB taxonomy): domain Bacteria; phylum Planctomycetota; class Planctomycetia; order Pirellulales; family UBA1268; genus UBA1268. The sequence goes on from WTHB01000173.1 coordinate 4,292, forward strand.
CGGTCGACACCTCCGTTGCCTGGGACGTGAGCGACCGCTGGAGCCTGTGGATTGGCTATCGCGTGGTCGGGGTCGGCAACATCGCCCAAGCCGACGGCCAGTGGCCCAGCACCATTCCGCCCTCGGCGGCCAGTCTCAGCGGCGTGGCTGCCGGCTCAGAATCGATCATCCATGGCGGCTTCGCGGGGTTTGAGAGCCGGTACTAGTTTCACGGCAGCTCGGCCCTTTAGGCCCTCACAGCCTCGGGCTGGCATGGGGCTGCCAGCCACTCGGGCGGCGGTCGCCTCCTGCGACGGGGGCGGTTTCACGGCTGCTCAGGGTTCCAGGTCCTTGCAGCCTTGGACCGCAGCCTCGGGCCTTCCTACTTTCGCGGGGGCACTGGGGCAGTCAGTCGCCGCAATAGTCGATGGCCCGGGCGATTTCACTCTTGAGATCTTGCCGCGCGATGATGCGGTCGATGAATCCGTGTTCAAGCAGGAACTCACTCGTTTGAAAGCCCGGCGGCAGTTCCACCCGAATCGTTGCCTTGATGGTCCGGGGGCCCGCAAAGCCAATCAGGGCTCGCGGTTCGGCGAAGACAAGATCCCCCAACGAGGCAAAGCTGGCCGCGACACCGCCCATGGTCGGGTTGGTCAGCACGGAGATGAACAGACCGCCGGCTTCGGAGTAGCGGGCCAGTGCCGCCGAAACCTTTGCCATCTGCATCAGCGACAAGATGCCTTCGTGCATTCGGGCACCACCGCCCGATGCGCTGATGATGATCAGCGGCAACGATTGGGCAGTCGCCCGTTCGACGAGCCGAGCCAGGCGTTCGCCCACGACACTGCCCATGCTTCCCATGATGAACGACGAATCGGTCACCCCACAGGCCACCCGACGGGCGCGAATCATTCCGGTCCCGGTCAGGGCGGCATCGGACAGTCCGGTTCGCTTCTGCTCCGCGACAATCCGCTTGGCGTAGGGTTTTTTGTCGCTGAAGCCGAGCGGATCGGTGGGCAGCAGTTGGTCGTCCCATTGCTCAAACGTCCCAGGGTCAAAGAGCTGGTCGATCCGCTGGCGGGCAGAGACATACCAATGGAAGCCGCACTGCGGACAGACATTGAGCATCTTCTCCGCTTCTTTGCGGTAAATGGTCGCCTGGCAGCCATTGCACTTCAGCCAGAGTCCCTCAGGGACTCCCCGCTTGGGGCGTGGCCTCGGTCGCTCCGGGCTCGAGGAGGCCTGGAGCGGTGAAGCATCACTGGGTGCCGGCGTGGCCGCTGTTGCGTTGGCCGTCCGGCCGGTCACTGTCGACTGCCTCTGCGTCATCCCTCTGTCCCGATGGTTCGAATAGGCCTGTATGGCCGTGGACGCGGTCACCGCCAGTGCGGTCCCACCGGCTTCAAGCCTACCAATCCTGTTGGCTATTGTACCAGCACGATTCGCCTGGCAGCGTTCAGGCTGGGGCCCGGGCAATCCCCTCTAATTCACGGATGGCGGCCGCGTAGTCTCCGCTGCGGATGACGGCACTGCCGGCCACGATCAACTCGGCTCCCGCCTGAGCCACCGAGCCAATGGTCGAGCTTGCGATGCCCCCGTCGACCCCCAGACGGAATGCCAGCCCGCGATGCTCCCGTTGGTCCCGCAGCCAGTGGAGTTTTTCCAGAGCCGTAGGCTGGAACGACTGTCCGCCGAAACCGGGCTCGACGCTCATGACCAGAACGCCACCACAGGACTCGAGGAAGGGTTCCACCTGCTCGGCAGGGGTGCGTGGGCTGATGGCCAGGTGCGGCCTGCCACCGGCGTCGGCGATGGCGGCGAGTGCCGCCGCTGGATCAGCGAGCCCTTCGATATGGACGGTGACGATGTCAGCACCGGCATGGACGTAGTCCACGGCGGTTTGCTCAGGCTGCTCGACCATCAGGTGGACTTCGATCGGCACCGAGGCGGCCCGCCGTACGGCGTCGACCACCACCATTCCGTAGGTTAGTTGGGGAACAAAGCGACCGTCCATAATGTCGAGGTGAAGTGCTTGAGCGCCGGCGGCTTCCAATCGGGTGACCTCATCTTCCAGATGGCCGAAGTCACAGAGGAGCAGGGCAGGCAGCACAATTGGGCCGTCAGTGAGAAGTTCGTCAACAGACATGCGTAAAACGATCTAGCAAGATTCGGAATGGCGTTCAAGGACAAGAGAAACGGGAACCAAGGGCGAATTATATCAGGGTGGGGTAGGGCGATCGCTAGAGGCCTTCTCAGGAGCTGCCAAAGTTTGTGGTGCGTGCCGAGCTGCTCGGAGCGGGCCCTCACGAAACGCTCACAATTTCTAGCAACGATAGGCATTTGGGATGTCATTAAGGCATTATGCACACCTGTGGGATATGCCTTATGTGTTCAGCGTCGTTCCATAAGTTGTCGAGTATGTACCAACATATTAGTGAGAGACGCAGTTTTTTTTGTTCGTGGTTCGGCATTGTTCTTACTACGCAGGTAGTGCTTTCAACGGTGCTTTCAGCCAGTGAGCTTGATCCGGCGTTGCCCTCGTACAGAGTGGTCGAGGGAGAGGTGTCAGGAACACTCAAATCAGTCGGCTCTGACACCACGAAAAATCTGGTTGCCTTTTGGATCGAGGGCTTCAAAAAGCATTATCCGAGTGTTCGTGAGGGTATTGAGGGGAAGGGGTCCTCTTCGGCACCACCGTCACTCGTTGAAGTAACAAGCACCTTTGGGCCAATGAGCCGTGTCTGGAAGCCAATAGAAATCGATGCTTTCAAAGATAAGTTTGGATACGCGCCGACAGTCATTCCGACGTCTATCGACATGCTGGCGGTATACGTTCATCGAGACAACCCGATTAAGGGTTTATCTCTACAGCAGGTCGATGCAATTTTTTCAAAAAATCGTAACGGGGGCGCGAGAGAAGCTATCGTCAACTGGGGTGATCTTGGTCTCGTAGGTGAGTGGCGGGACAAGCCGATCAGCCCTTATGGCCGCAACTCGGCGAGTGGGACCTACTGTTACTTTAAAGAACACGCTCTTTTTCGAGGCGACTTTAAGGCAACTGTGAAGGAGCAGCCCGGAAGTTCATCGGTAGTGCAAGCGGTTGCCAGTGACATGTTTGGTATTGGCTACAGCGGCATTGGCTATAAGACGGCTGGTGTACGAGCAATTCCTCTGAGCTTGACGCCTAATGACCCGCTGGTAACGCCAGAGGCGGCCAATGCCTACTCAGGGGAGTATCCGCTGACGCGGTTTCTATACCTCAGCGTCAACTACGAGCCGGGCAGTAAGCTCGATCCGCTACGGCGGGAGTTCCTGCGGTATGTGCTCAGCCGGGATGGTCAGGCTGATGTGCTCAAGGCCGGGTATTTGCCTGTCACCGCTACGATTGCCTCGCGGAGCCTGGAAAGTGTCGGCCTTGACTGAGGTCGCATGCATCCTGCTCTTAAACGGGTACAACATGGCAAGTGCGGGCCTGCCTGTTCGGTCGGTCCGCACGTGCAGTACGAAGCCCTCATTCCCGTATCCTGTCGCGTGACTGCCACAGCTCAGTGCCGGTGACCGAACGCCAACCATGAATCAGCGGTCGACATTCACCGGGAGGCAGCGGCGGGGACGAACGAACCCCCGCGTTCTATTTGGTGATTGGCTCGCTCGCCTGCTCATCACGCTGGGCGGCCTCGGTACCATTGTGGCGGTCCTGCTGGTCGGAGTCTTTCTGCTGGCGGTTGCCTTGCCGCTGTTTCGTGCCCCGATGGTGGCATTTGGCCGCACGGCCGACATGCCCCAACCGGCAGCGGGCGTCATGGCGGCCGGTCTTGACGAAACGGGCGGACTCGTTTGGTTCGCCGGCCCGGAACGCCTTGAGGTGGTGGAACTCCGTACCGGTCGGACCCTGCTGACAAAAACACCTGCGGACAGTGGGCTCGCGGGGGTGACGGCAATGCGGAGCCTGCCGGTCGGACTTCAGGCAGTCGCGGGCTACGCCGATGGCACGTTCCGCACCGGTCGCCTCGGGTTGGAGTCCGCCTTCACGTCCGCCGCTGACGTGCCACAGGAGGCCCGGTTGCTGGCGGCAGGTGAAACGGTGGCCGTCAAGGACAACATCTTCCTTCGAAATGCCAATGGCACCACGACGCGGGTCACGCTGGTAGCAGACTTCTCAGGGCATACCTCAACCGCACTCGACCAGCCCATCGTCGACGTTGATGTGGCCATGCTCTCGGCGGGGCCCTGCGTTGCTGCACTCGACGCGAGCGGGCAGATTCGGGTCGAAAAGTTTTCGTCCCGTCGCAACCTCTTGACCGACGAACTGCTCACGACGGCGAGTGGGACCACCATTGCTCCGACTGACGCCGTGCCGAATCGCCACTTTTTGCGGGTGTCAGGACTGGGTGACCAGTTGTTCGTGTTCGGCAAGCAAGGTGACTTTGAGCGGTATCTCATCCGCCCCATGAGTCAGCCAGAAGCCTTGGAACAGCGGGATCTCGTCGAGACGGATGCCGCGATCACCACCGTGACCCGGCTCTTCGGTGGGGCGGCGATTGTCGTAGGGGATACGGCGGGGGTCGGCCGGTTGGTATTCACTGCCCGCGGTGGACCAACGGCAGCGGCAGACGGCCTGACGACGGTGGTTGCCAAAACCTTTCCCGCTTCCGATCGAGCAGCTGCGATTACGGCAGTGGCGGCTTCGCCGCGGTCTCGGCTGTTCGGGGTGGCGTCGGCCGACGGGGCGGTTCGGTTGTTCCAGGCAACGAATCAAGAAACGGTTCTGGCTGTTGACACACAGGACGGCGATGCGTTGACGCAGCCCGCTTCACTGCTGCTGATGAGCCTGAGAGAGAATCGTCTGGTTGCCGCTGGTGGCAAGCGTCTTGCTGACTGGACCTTTGACCCGGGCTATCCCGAGGTTTCCCTGTCGGCGCTCTTCGGAAGGCTCTGGTACGAGAACTATCCACAGCCGATGTATGCCTGGGAGACGACCGGCCATGAGTCGTTTGAACCAAAACTCAGCCTGATGCCCCTTGTGTTTGGCACCATCAAGGCCACGCTCTATTCAATGCTGTTTGCGACACCGATTGCACTCTTGGCGGCGATCTATGCCAGTCAATTCATGCACCCCCGGTGGAAGGCTCGAATCAAGCCGACGATCGAAATGATGGCCAGCCTGCCGAGTGTCGTGCTCGGCTTCATGGCCGGGCTGATCTTTGCTCCCATAATCGAACAGCATGTCATGTTGTTTCTCTCCTGTCTGTTCACGGTGCCGCTGGCATTGCTGGTGGGGGCTTACCTCTGGCAGCTCTGGCCTCCCGGCTGGCGGAGCCGGCTGACGGGGTGGCGGTTCTCGGTGGTGCTTCTCGGTGCGCTCCCGGCCGGGATGCTCGTCGGCTGGCTGGTGGCAGAGCCGGTCGAGCAACTCTGTTTTGGCGGTGACCTGTTCTCTTGGCTCGATGGCCGTGGAGGAAGTGGCTGGGGAGGCTGGGCTCTCGCCCTGTTGCCCGTGTCCGGCTGCCTGGCGGTTTTTCTGACCGGTCGGTTTGTCAGTCCGTGGATTCGGCTGCGAAGCACCGCCTGGAGTCATCGGCAGACCGCCGCCGTTGCCTTGGCGACCTGTCTCCTCGGGTTGCTGGTGGCGGCCCTGCTCGCCGCTGCTGGGGCGATGTTTTTTGACGCGTTGCGGCTCGATACTCGTGGCGGGCTGCTGGGCACCTACGTGCAGCGGAATGCGGTGGTGGTGGCGATCGGCATGAGTTTCGCCATCATTCCGCTGATTTTCACGATTGCCGACGATGCCCTCTCGAGCGTGCCCGATCATCTGCGGAGTGGTTCGCTTGGAGCGGGTGCAACCCCCTGGCAGACCGCGGTGCGGGTGATTGTGCCGGCGGCAGCGAGCGGGCTGTTTTCGGCGGTCATGATCGGGCTGGGGCGGGCGGTCGGCGAGACCATGATTGTGCTCATGGCTGCGGGCAATACACCGCTGATGGGCTGGAATGTGTTCAATGGGTTCCAAACGCTTTCGGCGGCGATTGCCACGGAATTGCCAGAGGCCGCCCGGGGCTCAGCCCATTATCGGGTGCTGTTTCTCGCCGCGGTTCTTCTCTTTGCCATGACCTTTGTCGTTAACACCATTGCTGAGGTGGTTCGGCAACGCTTCCGGAGGAGGGCTCATGAGCTTTGACCACTCCCGGCGTCGTGGCGCCCGTTCACCCTTTTCGAGCCTGACCGCGCATGGTGAGCCATGGGTCTGGCTGACGGCAGGGTCGCTGGCCATTGCCGTGTTGATGATTGTCGGCCTGCTCGGGTTCATTGCGATTCGCGGGGCGGCAACCTTTTGGCCGCAGCCCCTCGTCGAGGTGACGCTTCGCGACGGGAGGCAGACGCTGGGGGAGGTGACAGATCGCGAGCGGGTGCCGCAGCCGTCAGGGGAGGCGGGGGTGCCACTGGAGCGACAGCTGATTCGAACCGCCAACTTTGAACTGACTGGGCAGCATTACGAGTGGATTGCTGCCGATGCCATTCAAGCGAGTCGCCTGCCGGAATGGGCAACCGCCGTGGAGCGGTTGGAAGGCGGGCGGTTTCATGGGTTTCCCGTCAGACTGCTGCGGGATGGTGAACCAGTAGCCACGGGGGCCGCAGCAGCCTGGCGAGAATACCTGCAGATTCGGCCGGCGGTCCGCCGTCGGTTTCTGGAGGCTTGCCGAATTGATCGGCGCGACAGGGGAAACCTCCAGCAACAACTGCGAGAGGCCCGGCTGGACGTGGTTGCCGCCGGATTGCGGGAGGGGCCGGAATCGGCCGCAGTGGCCACTGCGGAGGCCGCGGAGCAGGCCCTCGCCGCTCGGGTGGCCAGCCTCTCCGAGGAACTCGATGCGACGACCGAGCGGCTGCGAGCCGAGAACCGAGCCTGGGCCTTTGAGTTCACAACGGCTGATGGCCAGGCCGTGGTTCTGCCGGTGGCTCAGATGGTGCAGGCTTGGCAGCCTAACCGCCTGGGGTTCTTCGGAAAACTTGCCGTCTACGGAGCCCGCTGGCAGGAATTCCTCACCGATGATCCTCGGGAGGCCAACAGCGCCGGTGGTGTCTTTCCTGCCATCTGGGGAACGGTTGCCATGACCCTGATCATGGCTGTGCTGGTTGCGCCTTTCGGCGTGCTGGCAGCCCTCTACCTGCGGGAATATGCCTCGGGTGGACCGCTAACGGCAGCGGTTCGGATCGCCATCAACAATCTCGCCGGGGTCCCGAGCATCGTCTACGGAGCATTCGGACTCGGCTTTTTCTGCTACGGAGTTGGTGGCCGCATTGATGAACTCTTCTTTCAGGCGAGCCTTGTGGCTGACAACCAGTCAACCTTTGGGGCAGGCGGCCTGCTCTGGGCCTCGCTCACCCTGGCGCTGTTGACCTTGCCGGTGGTGATCATTGCAACTGAGGAGGCCCTGGCGGCGGTACCAAAGTCGATGCGGGAGGGGTCATATGCCTGCGGCGCGAGCAAGTGGCAGACCATCAGGCGGATTGTTCTGCCCCGTGCCCTGCCAGGCATCATGACCGGCCTGATTCTGGCGATGGCCCGAGGGGCCGGTGAGGTGGCTCCGCTGATGCTTGTCGGGGTGAAGAAGGTCGCCCTCGATCTGCCGATCGACGGCACCTTTCCGTTCGTGCATGCCGAACGTGGGTTCATGCACCTGGCCTACTTGATTTATGACATGGGTTTTCAAAGCTCCAATAGCCAGGCTGCCAAGCCCATGGTGTTCACAATAACTTTTTTGCTGGTTGCCATCATCGCCCTGCTGAATATCGCTGCGATCTTCATTCGCTCGCGGTTGAAGCGACGCTATGTCATGCAGCAGTTCTGAATTTCAGCGCCCCCCCCGAGGCTTCTTCCGATGCCACGAGACACCGAGCAGACCCCACCCGCCGCGGTCCTGAATGAGCAGCCAGCAGCGGTCGGCGATCGTCTGTTGGCTGTTGCGAATGGAGAAGACATTCCCTCCGAGGTGCATGATCGGGTACGAGAGGAGACACCTGTGCTGGAGATTGACCGCTTCAGTCTTTGGTACGGCCGTAAACAGGCAATACATTCTGTTTCGATGCCTATTCCGCACAATCAAGTGACGGCACTTGTCGGGCCGAGCGGTTGTGGCAAGTCAACTCTACTGAAGAGTGTGAATCGCCTGAATGACCTTGTGCAGAATGTTCGAATCACCGGCGATATGCGGCTCAACGGCGACTCCATCTATGACCCCCGCATGGATGTCATCGATCTGCGGAAACGCATGGGGATGGTCTTTCAGAAGCCCAACCCCTTTCCCATGAGCATTTACGAAAACGTCGTCTATGCCTTGCGAATTGATGGCGAGCGCAACCGGGGGGTGCTCGATGAGGCCTGCGAGGTGAGCCTGCGAGGAGCCGCTCTCTGGGACGAAGTGAAGGATCGCTTGCGTGATAGTGCACTAGGTTTGTCGGGGGGGCAGCAGCAGCGGCTTTGTATCGCTCGGGCAATCGCTGCGGAGCCGGAGGTGTTGTTATTGGATGAGCCCTGCTCAGCACTGGATCCAATTGCGACGGGAAAAGTAGAGGACTTGATTCAGGAGCTGAGGGGACGCTACTCGGTGTTGATGGTGACTCACAACATGCAGCAGGCAAGCCGCGCGAGCGACTATACGGCCTTTATGTACCTTGGCCGGCTAGTTGAGTATGGGCCGACTTCAGATATTTTTACAAAGCCTATCCTGCGGGAAACCGAGTCCTACGTGACCGGAAGATTTGGATGAGTTCTGGCTACTGCTAGACATGCCAGTGGTGAAAAGGAAGACGATACATGGCGCAGCATATCGAACGACAGCTTGCCCAGCTCAAGGAACGAATTCTTCACATTGGGACCCTTGTTGAAGAGGCGATTGCAAAGTCGATTACGGCATTCATCAACCGTGACAAGAAACTCGCGCAACGAGTGATGCTCAATGACGATGAGATTGATCGAATGGAGGTCGAGGTTGAGGAAGAGTGCCTGAAAATCTTCGCCCTCTATCAGCCGGTTGCGGCTGATCTTCGCTTAGTCGTCTCGGTATTGAAGATCAACAACGACCTAGAGCGAATCGGTGATCTTGCCAAGAATATTGCGAAGCGGGCTTCTAGCGTGGCATTGACTGACGGAGTCGAACTACCGCCGGAGATTCTTGCGATGGCAACGCTCGCGCAAGAGATGGTGAGAGAAAGCCTCGAAGCTGTTGTTAATAGCGATTCTGCTTTGGCACGGCGGGTTCGAGAAGAGGATGACGCCGTCGATGAGTTTCGTCGACAGGTCCGGGAAATGGTCCTGGCAGGAATTAAGGCCGAGACTGAGCAAGTCGAAAGCCTGCTCGGAATTAACGCAGTTTCGACGCATATCGAGCGAATTGCCGACATGGCCACAAATATTGCTGAGGACGTGATCTATATGGTCGAAGGGGATATCGTCCGGCACCGTGCCGGTGATGCTTGACTTGCCGAGCACGTCTCTCGAACCCCATTTTGCAGTTCGTGGGGGGCCACAGTACGCTTTTCCCAGGTGATGGCGGGTCGGCTCCGCCCAGACAGGTTGCCGTGGCTGCAAAAATGGGAACGGTGGAGAGACGTGATGGCGTCAATGCGACACGCGGTGGGTTCTTTCGGAAGGTGGCGATCAGCGGTGTCCGCCGTGCTGGTGGGTGCACTGTCGCTTGTCGTGGTGGCCGGGACGACGCTGGCAGATGATGCGGTGGGAGTTCTGCTGACAGGCCCCCGCGTCGCAGCCGTCGGCCAGAATGTTTCCTTTGAGGTGGAGCTGG
>WTHB01000173.1:14170-15467 GCA_011523305.1 Planctomycetaceae bacterium
ACAGGCCCCCGCGTCGCAGCCGTCGGCCAGAATGTTTCCTTTGAGGTGGAGCTGGTCAATCGCTCTGGTCAGCCGCTCAGCCAGTTGCGGGTCATCGATTACTTCGACAAGGGGCTGCGACACCCGGCGTCAGCCAGTCCGATTGAGCAGAAGGGCACAATCGACCTCGCCGCTGGGACGTCGCGCCGACTCACCTTGGAATTTCAGCTGGTCGAACTGGGGCAGCAGTGTCACCGGGTCGAGATTCTGGATCAGGCCAATCAGGCCGTTGGCGGGGCAACAGCCTGTGTCGAGGCCGTGCCTCCCAACTCACCTGCAGCGGTCGCAGCTCAGCAGGGGACTGGAGGTGAACCACCCCGCAGCTCACAGCCTGTCGGAGGGGCCGGTTCGCTCGCTCCCACTCCTGGGCAGGCAGTGCCAGCCGGCCCGGTGGCAGGAAGTCCGTCGCGGCCAGCGACTGGTCAGCAGCCAGGCGGGTTTTCCTCTGCTGCCGGCCAACCGCCCGCGGCAGTCACCACGGTCATTCCGGGTGGGGCTCCTCGTGGGGTGACGGTTCCGCCGCTGCCGTCCGCAGGGCAGGCGGCACCCTGGCAAGATTCGGCGGGGCCGGGACAGGCAGGATCGGTGCCAGGAGGGCCGACACCCGCACCGGAGCGAACGCCGCCCAACGTGGCAACCCTCTCGGTTGCTCCGCAACTCTCGGCAGCCTTTGAAGTGGCCATCACAGGGCCGGCTGAAGTTTCGGCCGGCGAGACTGCGGAATTTGTGGTGGTTGTGAAGAATATCGGCGGCACGGCAGCGGCTGAAGCGACGCTCGAAGTCAACTGGGATGTGCCGCTGACGCCGCTTGAGGCTTCCGACGGCTACACGCTAGGGCGTGGTGATGCTCGGTGGGCGATTCCAGCGATCGCGGCCGGTGAAACGGTCCGACGACAGATTAACTTCCGGGGAGTTGCCGCCGCGGGCACGTTTACGGACTCTCCCGGTACCCGGGCCTGTGTGCGAACTGTCCTCAGTGGCCTTCCTGGTGGAAATATGGTCGCCGATGAGGCGTGTCTCGTGATTCGTTCGCAGGCAGCTCGTCCGCAATCACTTCGAGAAGCTGGTGTTCGAATCAGTCTTGCTGATCTGGATGATCCAGTGCGGCTTGGCAGCGGTACCACCCTGGTCTGCACGGTCATCAATGACGGCGAGCGACCCAGTGGAAGCCTCGACTTGTTGATTCAGTTGCCGGAGCAGGCTCGGCTGGTCGGGAATCCAATTCCCTCTCGGGTCCGGATTGATGGCTCACGGGTTT